>JAHCHX010000009.1 GCA_026129545.1 Saprospiraceae bacterium | reverse complement strand
TAAGCGGCCCGGTATAAATTTCGCGGTGATATGCGATAAACTGTTCGAGCTATGAAAACACCGACAAAATTCGCGAAGAAGTTGACCTCTGAACAACGCCAACAACTAACGGAGATCATGAAGTCCTCCGGGCCTCAGCGAAAGAGAATGCGGGCGCATGCGATCTTGTTGAGTGAACGCCGATATTCGATTAACGAAATCGCCGACATATATCAAACCGACCGCGATCGCGTCAGCCAATGGCTCGACTGGTGGGAGCAGTACGAGTTTGAAGGACTTGATGATGACCCGCGCTCGGGGCGTCCTCCGGCGCTCGACGCGGAAGAGAAAAAAGAAGCCATTGAGATCGTTCGCCAAGAGCCGCGCTCGATCAAGCAAAGCTTGAAAAGCATTGCCGACGAAATCGGCAAAGTCATCAGCGGCGACACGCTCAAGAAAATTCTCCGCAGCCAAGACTACATTTGGAAGCGAATGCGCCGCAGCACGCGCAGCTTCCGCGATGAAGAAGAGTTTCGCGCGGCACAGGTCGAATTGGCAGGGCTGCGAGCCGATTCGCTGCTGCCCGGCAGTGAGTTCGATCTGTGGTATTTCGATGAGGCCGGGTTCACGCTGCAGCCGTCCATTCCTTATGCCTGGCAAATGGTGGGGGAGAGATTGGAGTTGGCTTCGGCGCACGGCGCGCGCCAAAACGTGCTCGGCTTTTTCAATTTGCATCACGAGTTTCATTCTTTTGCCTTCGAAGGCTCGATTGATAGCCACGTCGTGACGGGCTGCTTTGATCTGTTTGCTGAGCGCTTGGAGCGCCCGGCGCTGGTGGTGATTGATAATGCTCCGATTCATACGAGCGAAGAATTCGAAGAACGGATCGAAGGCTGGCAGAAAGAAGGTCTCTACCTAAAGTTCCTACCGGAGTATTCCCCGGAGTTGAATTTGATTGAAATCCTCTGGCGCAAGATCAAGTACGAGTGGCTACCATTGGATGCCTATGAGAGTTTCGAGACGATGGTTGAATCGTTATTTGATGTCATCAGGGGCATCGGCTCAAAATACCGCATTACTTTTGCCTAGCTGCTTA
>JAHCHX010000008.1 GCA_026129545.1 Saprospiraceae bacterium | reverse complement strand
GGGTCTTTGGGAATCACCGTGAAAGCCCCCAATATCTTGTGTATCAGTGCGCGAAAGCTTCATAGCCGTTCAGATCAAGCCAGAGGCGTCGGAACAAATTGGCCAGATTTTTGATCCCATAAGAGCGGCGCTTGAGCACTTTGATTTTGTTGTTCAGCCCCTCGACCCAACCGCTCGATGAACGGCTGATGAAGTAGTTCGTGATTAAATCCATCCGTTCTTCCAGTGTGGACAGGAATGAGTCGAAGCAGGTCAGTCCGCTCTCTCTGACCTCCGCCATCCACCGGCGGATGGCTCGGCGGCCTGACTCGACGGTATGCTTTTCGTTGTCGAAGATACGGGTAAGTTTCTCGCGCAGGCGATAAGCTTTGCGCAACAACGGGGAACACTCAAAGAGGAGGTCGAGCGTCTCTCTTTCTTCCGGCTCCAGGTCTTCGCTCTTTTTTCGCAAGGCCCAAAGAACCCCTTTGAGTCCAGCATATTCTTCTTTCTTGAGCACCTGTTTGAGTTCTTTCATTTCGATCTTTCTCAATTCGTCCACTGCGGCGCGATAGAGTTTGGCGACGTGAAAACGATCGGCGACAACCTTGGCGTTGGGCAGGACTTCTTCAACCGCGTTGATGAAGCCCTCATAGAGATCGGAGCAAGCTTCCTCGACCCCTTCTCGCAATCGCTCCGGGATCGTCTTCAGGAACTCGACCACCGTCTTTTTCTCGCGCCCTTTCAGCACGGCCAGCAGAACCGGGGTTCCGTTCTTGTCTTGTGTGCTGACGATGGTCACAAAGTCACGATGCCCTTTGAGCAGGGAGATTTCATCCAGCCCCAGGATGCGCAGAACTTCGATTTGACTCCAATCGACTTCGCTCCTGACGTAGCGGGTGAGAGCGCCCCGCACGAGATCATAGGTGACGCCGTGCTTCTTGGCGACATCTTGAATCGTGCTGTTGACCAGTTCCAGCAAGAGGAAGTCCGCATAGGCTTTCGTGCAACCGGCTTTGGCGTCGTACCAATCCAGGCGTTCCGTAGTGGTTACGCCTCCCTCGCAGTACGGGCAGCGATAGCGTTTGGGGCGCAGCCGGAGAACCACTTGCCGGCCACATATCGGCAGATGCCGCAGTTCCAGTTCTTTTTCGTGTTCGTGAAGGTCGCTGGCCTTCCGGCCACATTTGTGACAAATCGAATACCCTCGGGTTGACTCGATCTGGCATTCGATTTTCTTCTCGTCATAATTGACGCTCAAGACGCGAATTCCTGGAATGTTCAGCAGATGCTCAATCGAAATAGCCATGGGAATGCTCCATAAGATGATTTCGATTCATTGACCCCAATATATTGGGGCATTCCACGGCGATTCCCAAAGACCC
>JAHCHX010000007.1 GCA_026129545.1 Saprospiraceae bacterium | reverse complement strand
CTGAATTGTCACGGAAAAATCATCGTTTTTTCCGGCGATATAGGACGCTACGAGTCGCGTTTCCTGTTGCCGCCCTCATCCATCCCCGAAGCCGATTTGGTCGTCATGGAATCCACTTACGGCGACCGGCTGCATGGCGACAATGATCCCTTGGATGAATTGGCCGAGGTCATCAACCGGGTGATTCAGCGACACGGCAGCCTCATCATTCCGAGTTTTGCAGTGGGGCGCGCGCAGGAAATCATGCACCTCGTGAATACCCTCAAAAGCGAGCAACGAATTCCGGCCAGTCTGCCCGTTTTTCTCGACAGTCCTATGGCTGCCGACGCAACCCAGATTTTGTGCCGGCATACCCAATGGCATAAACTGAAACACGACGAATGTATGAGCGTGTGCAACGATGTGGTCATCAACCGGGATTTTCGCCAAACCAAAAAAATCATTTCCACACCGGGGCCAAAAATCGTCATTTCTGCCAGCGGAATGCTCACCGGAGGGCGGGTGCTCGAATATTTGAAACACCTGGCGCCCGACCCGAAAAATGCCATCCTTTTAATTGGTTATCAAGCGGAAGGAACTCGCGGAAGGCGCCTGAAAAACGGCGAGCGCGAACTAAAAATCCACGGGCAGTACGTACCCGTCAAGGCAAGCATAGAAGACATTTCCGGCTTGTCGGGGCATGCCGACCAGGCCGAACTGCTGCAATGGCTCAGTCAAATGGGACCGGCGGTGCAAAAAGTGGTACTCGTACACGGGGAAGGCCCTGCCCAAGACACTTTTCGCAAAAAGATTGAACAGGACTTGCATATCCCTGCCTTCATAGCAAAGGAGGATGAAGAAACGACCCTTTTTAACCTGTGAAATCGAACGGCCCTTCCATCATAAAACTATTTCAACATGGAAAACGCACCATCCACGATACCCAAATCCGGCTCAATCCATCACGCGGGCAATGGGGCCGCTGAACACGTACCGTTCAATTCGCTCAAAGTCCGGGCGGTTCATATTGATACTTACCGGGAGAGCATCATCTATATGCGGGCGGACTGCCATATCTGTAAGTCAGAGGGTTTTTCCGCGCTTACCCGAATCGTTGTCTATTATGGCGAGCGAAGCATCATCGCCACGCTAAATGTGGTATCCGACCTGGTCGGCCACGGTGAGGCCGGGCTTTCCAACGAAGCTTTGCGGCGTTTGCAAGTGCAGGAAGACTGCATGATCCAGGTCGGGCATTTGAAACCGGTAGAGTCCTTCAAATTTGTTCGGTCAAAAATGTACGGCCACGCACTCGAAAGTACGGCTTTTGAGGCCATCGTGGACGATATTGTCGAGGGGCGATATTCCAACGTGGAGCTCGCCGCCTTCATCACTGCTTGTTCCGGCAAAAACCTGAATGACGAAGAAATTGTCAGTCTCACCCGCGCGATGATTAAAAAGGGCGAAAAACTGTACTGGAACAAGCCCATTGTGTTGGACAAACACTGCATCGGCGGGCTGCCCGGCAACCGCACTACGCCTATCGTGGTCAGCATCGTAGCGGCGGCGGGGCTGACTATCCCCAAGACATCATCCCGTGCCATCACCTCCCCCGCAGGCACCGCCGACACGATGGAGACGCTCACTCGGGTGGATTTGACGCTTAGTGAAATGCGCAAGGTGGTGGAAAAAGAAGGCGGGTGCTTTGCCTGGGGCGGCGCCATGCAGTTAAGTCCGGCAGACGATGTCATCATTTCCATTGAAAAAGCCCTCGACATTGACAGCGAAGGCCAGATGATTGCATCCGTGTTGTCCAAAAAAGCCGCCGCCGGTTCCACCCATGTTGTGATAGACATACCGGTTGGCGCAACGGCCAAAGTACGCAGCGAGGAAGATGCCCGCAACATCGCCACTCGATTCGAGACGGTGGGCCAAGCCATCGGTTTGCAGGTAAAAACGGTCATTACCGATGGCTCGCAGCCGGTCGGCGTGGGTATCGGCCCGGCTTTGGAAGCGCTGGATGTGCTGGCGGTATTGAAAAACGACCAATATGCCCCGGGGGACTTAAAACAGCGGGCGCTGAATCTGGCCGCGCACTTACTAGAAATGTCGGGGCATTGCGACGAAAGCGAAGGACTACGGCAAGCTACCCGGTTGCTGGAAAGCGGAAAAGCGTTTGAAAAGTTCAGGGCTATTTGCCGTGCCCAAGGCTCCCTCAGAGAGCCGATGCGCGCACAATTCCGCTACGACTGGATGAGCGACCGGGGCGGGCGGGTCGAAAAAATTGATAACCGCCTGCTGGCCCGCTTAGCCAAACTCGCGGGCGCTCCAAGGTCGCCCGGCGCGGGCGTTCATTTTTACGCGCCACTGGGTACAGTGGTTAATCGCAGGGACTTGTTGCTTTCGGTGTATGCCGATTCTGGCGGCGAACTGGACTATGCCAAAGAATTTCTCCGCTCTGTCGCACCTGAACTTTTGGCACTGTCCGAATAAGCAATCGGCTGTTTGATTTCTATTCTTAACTCAATCACGAAAAATGAAGGTTGCAGTTTACAGCGCCCACCGTTTCGAGCGCAACTATCTGATAAATGCAAACGCCGGTCGTCACGATCTGATTTTTATAGACACACGGCTAACTGCAAACACGTGCCTGTTGGCAACAGGTTGTCGGGCTGTATCGCTGTTTGTCAGCGACACAGCGGGACACCACGTTTTGCAGCGTCTTCATGAAATTGGGATTGAATTTATCGCTCTTCGCTCCGCCGGGTTTAATCATGTTGATTTAAAATTAGCCTGGCAATATAAGATGCGAGTTGCACGAGTTCCTGCGTACTCACCCTACGCCGTTGCCGAGCATACGGTGGGTATGATGCTTGCGCTGAACCGGAATCTCATCCGGGCACACCAGCGTATCATGGAGTTGAATTTTTCCCTCGACGGCTTAGTGGGGTTTGATATGAATGGAAAGACCGTCGGGATTGTAGGAACAGGACAAATCGGCGCTGTCGTTGCCAAAATCCTGCACGGTTTCGGTTGCCGCCTGTTGGCTTGCGACCCTGCACCCGACCCAGACCTCGTCGCACAATACGGGGTGACATACATGAGCTTGGACAAAATTTGCCAGACTGCCGACATCATCACGCTCCATGTGCCGCTTAGGGAAGAAACGAAGCATTTGATTGACAAAAATCGCTTGTCGCTGATGAAGCCCAATGTGATGCTCATAAACACCAGCCGCGGCGGATTGATCAATACCAGAGACTTGATTGTCGCACTCAAAAACCGAAGGCTCGGCAGCGTCGGGCTGGACGTGTACGAAGAAGAAGAAGGGCTATTTTTCGAAGACCATTCGGAAGATGTGTTGTTGGACGATACCATCGCCCGCCTGATGACATTCAAAAATGTGCTGATAACTGCCCATCAAGCCTTTTTAACAGAAACGGCACTCCATAATATCGCTACTACAACCATTGAAAACCTTAATTGCTTCGAGGAGGATCGCTGGTGCGAAAATGAGATTTTACCTGACTCCAATCTTTGACCTCGTAAATGGTTTCAATTTTCAATTATGAAAATATTTGCTTTACCCGGAAACACACTATTGGCGCGAAACATAACCCGCCATCTGGGCGCCGAATTGGGAGCGTTCACGGTCCGGCATTTCCCAGACGGGGAAAGTTATGTTCGCCTGCTCTGCGACGTGGAAGGGCAGCAAGCGGTGGTTGTCTGCACCTTGTTTCAGCCTGATGACAAGATTTTGCCGCTTTATTACTTATCCAGATTGTTGAAAGACAGCGGTGCGCAGTCGGTCACGCTCGTCGCGCCTTATCTCGCGTATATGCGGCAGGACAAGGTGTTCAACCCTGGCGAAGCGGTCACCAGCGAATATTTTGCGGCACTGCTCTCTTCCGCTGTGGACCGGCTCATCACTATTGACCCACACCTGCACCGGCATGTTTCTATGTCGGAGATCTACACCATACCCTGCAAAGCCATCCACGCCGCGCAGCTAGTGTCTGACTGGATTCGGCAAAATGTCGTCAACCCGGTACTTATCGGACCGGACAGCGAAAGTGAACAGTGGGTTTCGGAAGTGGCGGCGAAGGCGGGCGCACCTTTTCTGATTCTCGAAAAAGTGCGTCACGGCGACCACGACGTGGACGTGTCGAAACCAGTCGTAGAGCCGTATTCGAACCATACGCCGGTATTGGTGGACGATATTATTTCGACTGCGCATACCATGATAGAAACGGTAGGGCATCTTCGTGTCGCAGGCATGGCCGCACCGGTCTGTATCGGCGTACACCCGGTATTTGCGGGCAACGCTTACGACGATTTAGTTATGGCTGGGGCAGCCGAGGTCGTGAGTTGCAATACAATCCAGCATTCTTCCAATCGCATAGATGTGTCCGAGTTGCTCGCGATGGCCATATCAGAATAATGCCAAACTCATTTTTTTATGGAAAAAAGTAATAAAAACGAGGTGATGAGCGAATCAAACATTCCCATCTGGGCTTTGCAGGAAGACGAATTATTTTCCCGCTTAGGCACCGATACCGCGCACGGCCTTTCGGCAGCGGAAGCAGCCGCACGGTTGGAGTCCGTTGGCCTCAACGCTATTTCCCAAGGCGAACAAACGCCTGCCTGGGTGATTTTTTTGAGACAGTTTAAAAGCCCTATCGTAGTGCTGTTGGTGGTTGCGGCGGGATTGTCGTTTTCCTTCCAGGAATGGTTAGACGGGATAGCCATATTGGTGGTGATTTTCATCAACGCTGTCATCGGTTTTTATATGGAATTTCAAGCCGGGCGCAGCATGGACGCCTTGAAAAAAATGGTTTCCATCTCCGTCAAAGTGCTTCGAGATGGCACTTTGACGGAGATCAACAGCGAAATGCTCGTGCCCGGCGACGTGATTTACCTCGAAGCCGGGGACATGACGCCCGCCGACGCCCGCCTCTACAACAGCGCTCAAATTCAATTGGACGAAGCCTCTCTTACAGGCGAGAGCGTACCGGTAGAAAAAGCGCCGGCCGTATTACCCGCCGACACGCCTTTGGCAGAACAGTCGAACCTGCTTTTCAAAGGAACTTTCGTCACCAAAGGCAATGGCTGGGCCGTAGTCTTTGGAACGGGCATGAATACTGAGTTGGGTAAAATCGCCCACCTTGTCGGCACTTCCGAACAAGCCGCTACGCCGCTGGAAAAGAAGCTTGCCGCGTTCAGCGGCCGCCTCATAAAAATAACCATAGGTTTGGTGGCGGTTATTTTTGCCGTAGGTGTAATGGGCGGGAAACCGCTTGTGGAAATGCTCGAAACCGCTATTGCGCTGGGCGTAGCCGCCGTGCCGGAGGGTTTGCCCATTGTGGCTACCCTCGCGCTGGCACAAGGAATGCTCCGGCTGGCTCGCCACAATGTGATTGTGCGCAAACTTTCGGCGGTGGAGACCTTGGGCGGAACCACGGTCATTTGTACCGACAAAACCGGAACGCTCACGCAAAACAAAATGGAGGTCGAAGCATTGGCCTCGCCGGGTGGCGCCTGGGCAAAGCGTGACGAAGAAACATCGCTTCCTGCCGGGCGCTTGCCCAAAGCGCAGTATGGCCGCCTCCTGCAAATCGCCATCTTGTGCAACAACGCCGACATTGCTGCCCACAAAGGAGATTTTACCGAAATCGGCGATCCGCTCGAAACCGGGCTGCTCAAATTCGCGCTCCGGCAAGGCGAAGACATCAATGGCCGTCGCCTTCAATGCCCAAAGCTGTCGGAAATACCTTTTTCTTCCGAAACCAAAATCATGGCGACGCAGCATCAGACGCCGGAAGGCAACATGGTTTTTGCCAAAGGCGCCGCCGAAGATTTATTGGAATGTTGCTCCTCCCTGCTCGATTCCGACAAAAACGTGCCGATGACTCCACAGCACCGGAAAATATGGCTCGCCGAGGCGGAAAAAATGGCTTCGTCGGGAATGAAAGTCATTGCAGGTGCTTTCAAAGTAGATGCGAAAACCTCGAAGAACCTGACCGAAAATTTGGTTTTTGCCGGGCTTTTCGGATTGATAGACCCGCCGAGAAAAGAGATTCCCGCCGCCATACGCGAATGCCGGGATGCCGGCATCGAAGTGGTGATGGTCACCGGCGATCACCCCGCCACCGCCAAGGCCATCGGCAGGCAGCTGGGTATCATAGATTCCGACGAGACAGAGGTGGTGCTGGGAAAGGATATGCCGGATTTCGAAAAACTCAGCGCGGCGGACAAATCGCACTGGGCAGCAACAAAAATATTCGCCCGGGTCAGCCCTAAGCAAAAACTCGATTTAATAAGCGTTTTCCAGGAGCGCAAAGACATTGTAGGCATGACCGGCGACGGTGTAAACGATGCGCCCGCGCTCAAAAAAGCCGACATCGGAATCGCCATGGGGCAGCGGGGCACACAGGTTGCGCAGGAAGTAGCCGACATGGTGCTGCGCGACGATAGTTTTGCCAGCATCGTTACTGCCATCCGGCAGGGCCGGGTCATCTTTGACAACATCCGAAAATTTGTCGTTTTCCTGTTGTCCTGCAATTTGAGCGAATTGCTTGTAATAGCCGCCGTTTCGTTGCTCTTTCTGCATTTTCAGTTGAAACCCCTTCAAATTTTGTTCATCAATCTTGTCACGGACGTGCTGCCCGCGCTGGCATTGGGCGTTACGGCCGGCAGCCCGGGCGTCATGGCGCACCGGCCCCGAAACCCGGATGAGCCAATCATTGACCGGGCGCGTTGGCGAAGGATTATTTTTTATTCTGTTGTGTTGTCGGCAGGCACTATCGGAGCGGTATATTTCAGCCACTTTTTTATTCATGCCGGCGATGATTGGTTGGTGCAACGCTGCAACAACATCCTGTTTTTCACGCTGATTTTCAGTCAATTGTTCCATGTTTTCAATATGGGATCAATTGACGCTCCGTTTTGGCGCACCGAGGTTGTCCGCAACCGATATGTGTGGTATGCCATTGCTGCTTGTGTCCTGATCATCGTGGGGCTATATTTAATTGAACCGGTGCGGACGGCGCTTTCCGTGGTGCCCATGTTGGCCGCCGATTGGACTGTGTGTATCGGGGCTGGTCTGTTGACCATGATAATCATCCGGCTGGGCAAACATTTAGCATTTTTTCAAAATGAAAAACTATGATTGATGCTCTTATCACCTGGTCTTTAAAAAACCGCATCATCGTTTTGCTGATTGCTGCGGCGGTTACCGCCTATGGCATTTACGCGGTGAAGAACACGCCCGTGGATGCCATTCCCGATTTGTCGGAAAACCAGGTCATCATTTTTACCGAATGGATGGGGCGCAGCCCGCAGATCATGGAGGACCAGGTCACCTATCCGCTCGTAAGCAATTTGCAGGGCATTCCGAAAGTAAAAAATATCCGTGCCAACAGCATGTTCGGGATGAGTTTTGTGTTCGTGGTTTTTGAAGACGACGTGGAGATCTATTGGGCACGGACGCGGGTGCTGGAACGCCTGAATTACGCGCAGCGGCTGCTCCCCGAAGGAATTGTCCCTACGCTCGGCCCCGACGGGACAGGGTTGGGGCATGTTTACTGGTACACCCTGGATGCACCGGGCTATGACTTGGGCGAGTTGCGAGCCTTGCAGGATTGGTACATCCGTTTCGCCCTGCAAACGGTGAAAGGAGTGAGCGAAGTGGCCTCCTTCGGTGGATTTCAAAAGCAGTACCAGGTAGTCGTGGACCCTCTGAAACTTAATTATTACGACATTCCCATCATGGATGTCGCCGAAAAAATAAAAGCGAACAACAACGATGTGGGCGGTCGGAAGTTCGAGCAGTCGGACATCGGCTACATCATCCGGGGATTGGGCTATATCAAAGACATCCGGGAAATAGAAAACATCACCCTGAAAACCCTCAATTCAATTCCTATAAAAGTACGCGACGTGGCAGCGGTACAAATGGGCGGCGAACTCCGCCTCGGCATTGTGGAAGAAAACGGAGAAGGCGAAAAGGTAGGCGGTATCGTCGTGATGCGCTACGGTGAAAACGCGAAGGATGTGATTGACCGGGTGAAAGAAAAACTAAACGATGTGGAAAAGGGCCTTCCGCCGGGCGTAAAATTCAAAATGGCTTACGACCGCTCCGATTTGATCGAGGCCGTCATCGCCACGTTGAAAGAGGCCGTCATCGAGGAAATCGTCGTGGTGTGTATCGTGCTTTTTATTTTTCTGCTGCACGTGCGAAGTACCCTGATTGTGGTCATAACCATCCCAATGTCGGTGCTTATTTCCTTCATCATGATGAGTTGGTTTGGTATTACTTCCAATATCATGTCGCTGGCAGGCATCGCGCTGGCAGTGGGCGATTTGGTAGATGCCGGTATTGTAATGGTTGAAAACGCAATGAAATCTCTTGTAAATGAAACAGAATAATATGCTCAGTAACGAAGAAAGAGAAGCGCGGATTGAAAAATCATCCAAACTGATTGGTGGCGCCATCGTGAGTTCCATCCTTATCACGCTGGTGTCGTTCAGTCCGATTTTGTTCCTTACCGGGCAGGAACACAAACTGTTTTCCCCGCTCGTATGGACGAAGACGTTTGCCATGATTGGTTCCGCCTTTGTCGTGGTGTTCCTCGTTCCGGTGTTGATGGTCATGCTTTTGAAAGGAACTGTGCGCCCGGAAAGCAAACACCCCGTTTCCCGTTTCTTCAAATGGATGTATTCGCCCGCTATTCTTTGGTGTATGCGGTGGAAAAAAACAACCATTGCGTTGAGCCTGGCACTTGTGCTGGGCAGTATTCCGCTGGTACTGAATCTCGGTACGGAGTTTATGCCCCCGCTCGATGAAGGTTCACTTTTGTTTATGCCGGTCACACTGCCGAGCGTTTCCAACTCCGAAATCAAACGAATCATGCAGGTGCAGGACAAAATCATCAAGGATTTTCCCGAGGTAGAGAATGTGCTGGGTAAAGCAGGCAGAGCAAATTCTGCCACCGACAACGCCCCGGTGAGCATGATTGAAACGATTATTTTGCTCAAACCGCAATCGCAGTGGCGCGAGGGCATGACGAAAAACGACATCATTGACCAGCTCAACGCCAAACTGCAAATCCCCGGCGTGGTAAACGGCTGGACGCAGCCCATCATCAACCGCATCAATATGCTCTCCACCGGGATCAGGACGGATGTGGGGGTAAAAATCTACGGGCAGAACCTCGATACCATCAACAAACTGGCGCAGCAGTTCAGGATAGAATTGCAGAGCGTGGACGGCGTGAAGGATTTGTACGCAGAACCGATTACCGGCGGCATGTACGTTGACATAAAAATCCGAAAAGACGAAATTGGGCGATACGGGCTTACGGTGGATGACGTGAATATGTTCATCGAAACCGCTTTGGGCGGCATGAACGTGACGACCACGATAGAAGGACGGCAACGTTTTTCCGTTAACGTCCGCTTCGCGCAGGATTTCAGGGATAAAATCGAAAAACTGAAACGGCTGCAAATGCAAACGATGGAGTATGGCCCTATTCCACTTTCAGCAGTGGCCGATGTGAGTGTTTCAGACGGACCGCCGATGATAAATTCCGAAAACGCCCTGCTGCGCGGAACGCTGTTGTTCAATGTGCGCGACCGCGATTTGGGAAGCACGGTGGCTGATGCAAAAAAGAAATTGGAAGAAGGTGTACAAAAACTACCGAAAGGGTATTTCTTAGAATGGAGCGGCCAATACGAAAACCAGGTGCGCGCGAACGAGCGTCTGAGAATCATCATGCCGATTGTGCTTGTCATCATTATGATGATCCTGTATTTCACTTTCAATTCTTTCCGCGAAACGCTGATCGTGCTCACCGGTATTCCCGTTGCGCTCGTCGGCGGCGCGTATTCCCTTCATTTTTTTGATGTCAATTTTTCGGTCGCGGTGGCCGTCGGGTTTATTGCACTGTTTGGCGTGGCCGTGGAAACGGGTATCCTGATGCTCGTGTACATGAACAACTCACTGTACGACAAATCATCCAAACTGAAAGCAGAAAACAAATCCATCACCAATCAGGATGTCGAAGACGCTATTTACGACGGGGCTGTGCTTCGTTTACGCCCCAAATTAATGACCGTCATGGTGGATATTTTGGGTTTGCTGCCGGTACTGCTCGCTACGGGGACCGGCAGCGATGTAATGAAACCCATCGTCATTCCCTTCGTGTTCGGCCTGATTACCTCCACGCTTTTCGTGCTGATTGTGCTGCCGGTGCTGTTCGCCATCGTAAGGGAATACGAATTGAGAAAAACCGGAACGCTGAAACTCGTTCAATTCAACGATTGAGATGAAGAACAGATTCAAAATTATCATCCTGCTGCTGCTTGCAGCCTTCGAATCCGGCGGGCAAACCCCGCTCTCCCTCGATAGCATCCTGACCCGCATCGAGACTGCACACCCGCGCCTGCAAGGCGCCGATGCGCGCGTCCGCGAACTCGACACTTACGCAAAAGGCACCATCACCATGCCCCCGCCCCAGGTCGGCGGCGGCTTTTTTATGACCCCGTACAATACGGCGAGGTGGAGCGAAGGCATGGGTTCATTTATGGTTACCGGCGAACAGATGTTCCCCAACCGCCGTATGCAAAAAGCCGAACAACGCTACATGTACGCTATGTCGGGCATGGAAGTGGCCGAGCGGGGGGTGATGCGAAATATGTTGTTTGCCGAGGCAAAAACCGCCTATTACAATTGGTTAGTGTTGGAAAAGAAAATTGCCGTCCTCGAAGAGAGCAAAACCGCCCTACGCCTGCTCATCGAAAGCGCCGAACAGCGATTCCAGTACAACCGCGAAAAACTCGGCAGCGTTTATAAAGCCCAAACCGAATTGGCCGACCTCGAACGGATGCAGGCTATGTACGCGGGTGAAATCCGCCAGCAACGCGCCATGCTGAACGCCCTGATGCAACGTGACCCCGCGACCGGTTTCGAGATTGACACCGCCGGTTGGCGATTGCCGCCGATTCCCGTGTTGCCCGATACTTCGCGGATCGCCGCCCGCAGCGATTTTCGCGCCATCGAACAAAGCCTTCGCATCGCCCGGCTCGAACAGGAATGGCAACGTTCAAAACTGAAACCCGAATACGGCCTGCGCTACGATCACATGTTCGCTTTTGGCGGAACGCCCTGGCAATTTACACTGATGGGCATGGTCACTGTGCCGATTGCTCCCTGGGCAAACAAAGATGTCAAAGCCCGCATCGAAGGAATTGATTATCGGCTTGAAGCCTTCGAATGGCAAAAAGCCGACTTCGTTAATCAAATCCGGGGCAATCTCGCCGACCGCCTCGTGATGATGCAGACGCTGCAAGAACAAATAGACCGCTACGAGCGCGACATCATCCCCAACCAACGCAAACGCTTCCAGAGTACCCTGCTCGCCTGGGAACAAAACACCGACGAACTTTTTATGACCCTCGATGCCTGGCTGGAACTCAAAATGAGCCGCCTCAGCCAACTCGACCTCCTGCAACAACTCCTGCAAGCCCGCACCGACTATGAAAAAGAACTGGAACAACGGTAAACTGATAACCCTTGGACTGCTCGTGCTTGCCTTGACGACTGCGGCCTGCCGACAAAAAAACGCCGGACATGAAGGCCACATCCCGGAAGTAAAGACCGGGCACGAAAGCCACAATGCCGAAGAAAAGGCCGTGTACACCTGCCCGATGCACCCAGAAATCCTGCGCGACGCACCGGGTAGTTGCCCTATTTGCGGTATGGATCTGGTCAAAAAAGTAGATGACCATACCGCTCACGCTGCCGGGCCGGACAGTATTGGCATCCTCTTGAAGCCTACCTACGAATATGTATTAAGCGCCACCGCGACCATCCGCCCGGAACAAAAATCTTTGTCCATAAGCATCGAAGCGCCCGGTTACCTGGCCTACGATGCCCAAAAGCTCAACGCGGTATCGGCGCGTTACGGAGGGCGTATCGAGCGGCTGTATGTTCGCTACCCTTTTCAGCCCGTGCAAAAAGGACAGCGACTGCTCGACATTTACAGCCCCGACATTGCCACCGCACAACAGGAATTGATTTTTTTGAAAGAAAATGACCCGGACAACGCGACCCTGCTCGAAAATGCCCGCCGCCGCCTTTCCCTGCTTGGCCTGACCGACAAACAAATCAGCGACGTGGAAGCCAGCCGCAAACCGCTCCTTTCATTGCCGGTGTTCAGCCCTTACGCCGGTTTGCTTGTTGAAAACTCAGGTTTAGGCTCGGCCGGAACTATACCCGGCGGTGGCATGGACGATGATAATTCTGCACAAAACCCCTCCCCTCCGCCGCCCTCCACCGCTACTTCCGCCGAACTTTCCCTGAAAGAAGGTATGTACGTCCAACCCGGTCAGCGGCTTTTCGGCTTGCAAAGTCTGGCGACCGTGTGGGCGATACTCGAATTTTACCCCTCCGCTGTGCAGTCGTTGAAGGTCGGCCAGGCGGTCGAATTGCACATCGAATCGTTTGCCGAACCGCTCCGGGGGAAAATCAACTACATCGAACCGTTGTATGGCTCCGGAGGCAAAAATCTCCGTGTTCGGGTGTATCTTCCAAATCCCGGCGAGAGGCTCAAACCCGGCACTTTGCTCACCGCCAGCGTACAGGCGGGAAGCCGCTCCGCCCTCTGGATTCCTGCATCGGCGGCCATTGATCTGGGGAGAAAAAAAATTGCTTTTATAAAAACAGCGGAAGGCTTTCGGTCGCAGAAAATCAGTACAGGTCACCGCTCCGGCCAAATGCTGGAAGTGACGGCGGGACTTTCACCCGACGATGTAATCGCTGAAAACGCGCAATTGCTGATGGACAGCGAGAGTTTTGTCAAAGCAAAATAACTGACAATGAATATTTTGAAAATAACTATGGCGAAGACGATTACTAAACTTTTAAAGTTTAGTAATCGTAGCCTGTTCGCCGCGACAATATTGCTCGCCGCCTGCGGCAAGCCTGCCCCAGTGCCGGTAGAAGAAAACGTCTATTACACCTGCTCCATGGATCCGCAGGTCGTAGAACAAAAACCCGGACCTTGCCCGATCTGCAAAATGCCCTTGGTTCGGGTAGAAATTGCCCGCAATAAGAAAGAGAACGAGGTAAAACTAAGCGCCGACCAAATCCGGCTCGCCAACATCCAGACCGACACCGTGCGACTGCAAGCGCTGGGCGAAGAAATCTCCCTCGCTGCGACGCTGCGTGAAAACCAAAACGGCATCAATACCGTGACCGCAAGGCTTAGCGGCAGGCTCGAACGTCTTTTCGTGCGCAACGCGGGCGAATACGTGCGGGCAGGCCAAGCCGTTTTTGAACTGTACAGCGAAAACCTCGCTGCCGCACAGCAGGATTATTTGCTGGCATTGCAAAACAAAAAACGTTACGGCAACACCGACCTCGATTTTTCCCGCATTGCGGAAGCCGCCCGCAACAAACTGCTGCTCTGGGGCATGACCGAAGCACAGTTGCAGGAAATCGAACAATCCGGCGCACCCCAAAACACGGTGACGTTTTACAGCCGCTACGCCGGGTATGTCATGGAAGCCCCGCCCGCCGAAGGCAGTTATGTGGCAGAAGGTTCGACAGTGCTGAAACTCGCCGACCTGCGCACGCTTTGGGCCGAAGCGCAATTGTATGTCAGCGATTTGCCCTTTCTTGCCCAAAGCCGTGAGGTATCGGTCACCTTGCCGTATTTCCCCGGCCGCATCCTCAGCGGTAAGGTCAGTTTTGTCAATCCCAACCTCGAAGCCGCTTCCAAAATCGTACTGACCCGCGTGGAAATATCCAACCCAAGTGGTGAATATCAGCCGGGCATGCAAGCCTGGATTACCTTGAAAGGCAAAACCCGTCGAACGCTCGCCGTGCCGACCAACGCGCTCATACGGGAAAGCCGTGGCACCACTGTTTGGATAAAAAATACCAATGGAGGCTTCGAAGGCCGTATGGTGCGCATCGGCATTGCCAATGAAGATTATACTGAAATCGTCGA
Source organism: Saprospiraceae bacterium (assembly GCA_026129545.1). Lineage (NCBI taxonomy): Bacteria > Pseudomonadati > Bacteroidota > Saprospiria > Saprospirales > Saprospiraceae > Saprospiraceae bacterium. The sequence goes on along the minus strand of JAHCHX010000007.1, from coordinate 105,271 downwards.
GGGATTACAATCCGGGGAAATCGTGGTCGTGTCGGGTGCTTATCTTCTGAACAGCGAATTTGTATTTAAAAAAGGGTCGGACCCGATGGCCGGGCATAAGATGTAAGCGGAAAGGAGCAATTGATAAAATTCCCAATAAATCTTAAAACAAGGTGGAAAAAACCTTCCCTTCGTTTTGCCGTTTTACCTTTGTGCATTCTATGCGTTTCCGTCCTGCTACATTGTTATTGTTCCTCAGCCTGTTCGCCGCTTCGGTGAACCGTGCTTGGGCTTGTGGTGACGAACATTCCAGAAACGCGGCACAAACTCAGCAGATTGCTTCCGAAAAGTCCTGCTGTGCCAAAGAAGAGGCGCAAGCTTCCTGCTCAGACGATTCAACACATCAGCATTCCGGCGCCAACTGCCCCTGCGACCACGACAACGGCGGTTGCCACTGTCCCGGTTGCGGCCTGATGTGTCATTCCGGCGCCGCTTCCGCGCTCGAAACGCCGCTCACGTTCGCGGCATCTCTCTTCAACGATTCGGTGCAAAAAATGGCATTTTACTTTGCTGAGCACCTGCCCGAAGCCGTTTACCTTCCTATTTGGCAGCCGCCCAAGATCGGTGCCTGATGCCGCGTCAGCCCGACGTGTGCCCATTTTTCTGGTTTAGATAGGTTTAGAACAATTGATATGATTTAGAATAATTTGTTTCTAAGTCGCTCAAATATGTCTATTCACTATTCATCTCTATTTCCAACACTCTCAATTTCAATTTTTTATGAAAAATATGCTCATCGCGGGCCTCGCGCTCGCGCTGTCGGTCGTGGCATTCAATGCCTGCAAAAACGACCATTCTCAACACAAAGCCCAAACGACCGAAGCGGCTGCCCCGGGTACGAAATATATCTGCCCGATGAACTGCGAGAAGGGCAAAACCTACGACCAGCCCGGCACTTGTCCCGTCTGCAACATGAATTTGGAGCCTGTGAAAGCCGAAGTAGAGGCCAACAAAGCCGAGTATTTCACGGCCTTCGCTGCCAATCCCGCCCAACTCGAAGCGGGCAAATCGGCCATGCTTTCTTTCACGCCAAAAATCAAAGGCAACGAGTCTGCCCCTGTTCCGCTCGACCTCGTGCATGAGAAAAAGATGCACCTCATTCTCGTGAGCGACGACCTCTCGTGGTTCGACCACATTCACCCGGAATATTCAGCCACAGGCGGTTACGACATAAAAGTGCTGGCCTCGGGAGAAAACTTCACCAACGGTCGCGGACACAACGAAACGCGCTTCGAGGCCGGCGGCAAATACTGGGCATTTACGGATTACAAACCTACCGGCGGCTTGAATCAGGTGAACAAAACCGAACTCAACGTGGCCGGGACGCCCGCCAGAACCGTCGCATATACCCAACCGAAAATGACGACCACTGTGGACGGGTTCACCCTCACAATGGAAGCCGGACACGGCGGCGGCGGCTTCACCACGGGTAGCCCGCAACATATCCCGGTGACCATCAAACAAGGTGGCAAGCCCGTTGACCCCGCTACTTTCGAGAACTATTTGGGCGAAAAAGCCCACCTCGTGCTCGTGGAAGTGGCCTCCAAAGAGTTCGTCCACACCCATCCCTCGGCAGAAGGAGGCAAATTGGACATTCACACCACTTTCGCCAAGCCCGGCACTTATCGCGGCTGGCTGCAATTCCAGACCGGGGGCAAAGTGCATACGGCTGATTTCGTGGTGCAGGTGGCCGAAGGTCAGGCCACGTCGGGCGGACACGAAGGACACAGCGGCCACTAAAACCCCGTGTGTTCTACCGCCCATTTCATCTTCTCTTTCACATTCAATCAATTCAATTTTAAAAACATGAAAATCCTGATTTTCATCTGCATAGCGGCATTGTCAACCCATAACGCATACGCTCAACAACCCGCTACCGGGACCCCTCCGGTAAAAAAAGTCGCAACTGCGGCCACAAACACCCAAACTGCCCAATTCCAGGTTTGGGGCAACTGCGGAATGTGCAAAAGAACGATTGAGACGGCAGCCAAAGGCGTGACCGGCGTACAAAGCGTCGACTGGAACATGGACACGCACCAATTCACCGTCGTGTTCGACCCGGCGCAAACGGGCGTTGACAAGGTTCATCAGGCCATCGCTGCCGCGGGATACGACACTGATGTGGTGAAAGGCAACGACGAGGCTTACACCAATCTGCCGGGCTGCTGCCAGTACGATCGGCGTCAATGACGATTGCATGATTTTTTGAGTCATATCCGGGTCGCCGGGCGCTGCATGGCAGCGTCCGGCAGCTCCTTGCATTACCGTTAAAAAGGAAAACATGAAAAATTGGAGCACCTGGGCCGCGCTTTTTCTGTCGGTCGGCCTGTCGGCCCAACCCCTCAAAACCTTTCAATTGACCGCTTCGGAAGACGGGTGGGCGGAAATGAGCGATGGGACGGTGTTGCCGGTGTGGGGGTTTCAAATCACCGGCGAAGGGCCGGCGAAATATCCGGCGCCGCGATTGGTCGTAGAGGAGGGCGATAGCGTGCAGGTCAGTGTGTACAACGCGGGCAACCTGGCGCATACCTTTCATTTGCATGGGTTCGGAAGCGACACTTCCAACAACGGCGAGGCATCGAATCCTGTGCTTGTGCAGCCTGGCAACACGGAAACATTCGCTTTCCGGGCCGCACAGTCAGGCGACTATTTTTACCACTGTGGCCTGCAAAATCCCGTTCACGGTCAAATGGGGATGGCGGGATTGCTCACCGTGTTGGCCGCCGGTGGCGAAAAAACAGCCTATACCGACGGGCCGCCCTATTTCAAAGATTATCATTGGCTACTGAGTGAGTTCGATGCGGCATGGCACTTCGACCCTCCGCAAACGGGCAACCTGCCGCCTTTCGAGCCGGATTATTTTCTGGTCAACGGCAAATCCGGCGATGCTCTGGGCGACTACAACGCGGAAGACGTGGCTGTTTTTTCGGCATTGGACCAATTGCCCGTTTTTCTCACTATAACTCATTCAGGTGTTGGCCGCAGAGAGGTGATTTTTCCCTATCTGGTAGAAGCCAGTGTGGTGACCCGCAACGGCGAGCCGCAGATTCCTGCATGGCCTGTTGACACACTTGTACTATCGCCCGGAGAAAGCGTCGGCCTGATGCTCCAAGCCATTTCAAACGGAGAAGACAGTATCCGGGTCAATTACTACGCACCGGGTACGGACGTCTTCCTGCACCAGAATCCGGTCGCCATTTTCATTCAGCATCACAGCGCCACCTCCGAACCGACGGTGCGCGGCATGGTCCAAATCCTCCCAAACCCGGCGATGGATTGGCTGACGCTGCGATTCAAGTCTGCCACTCCAAAGGGCAAAACAAGGGTTGAAATTCTTTCGGAAAACGGCCTTACTGTGCTTCGACAGGAGATTTCGGCCGGCGAGCCTGTCCACGTGGGCGGATTGCCCGCCGGGGTTTATGTCCTGAAAATTGTGGATGAAAACGGGCAAGTTCTCTCCGTAAAGAAATTTTTTAAAAAATGAATACCATGAAAAAAGAGTCGCTCGCAATGGCCTCTGGATTGGCAACCTTGATACTACCTTTTTTATGCTGCTTCGGCCTGCCTCTACTGGTGCTTATTGTGGGAAGCAGCGCGGCAATAGCCGTAACCAAATTTGCCGAGCAATACGCACCTCTTTTTTGGCTATTAGGCACAATTGGAGTTGGGTGGGCCGGTTGGCGGTTTTGGCAAAAAAGAAAAAACAATGTCTATAAGCCAATCCTTGACTCAACACTCACCTGCCCAAAATGCGGTTTTCAAAAAAAGGAAATCATGCCGACCGATGCGTGCCAATTCTTCTATTCATGTAGTAACTGTCAATCAATGTTAAAACCCAAGCCGGGCGACTGCTGTGTGTTTTGCAGCTATGGCACGGTAAAATGCCCTCCCCAACAGGCGGGTGAAAAATGTTGTTGAAAAATGCTCAACGCTCTCATAAAATTCTCATTACAAAACCGCCTGTTCGTGGTGGCCGCAGCGGCTTTGCTGCTGGTGTGGGGTGGCTGGACGATTACCAACCTACCGGTGGACGTGTTGCCCGACCTCAACCGTCCCCGGGTGACGGTGTTCCTCGAAGCCGGCGGGATGTCGCCCGAAGAGGTGGAGGCGCAAGCGGTTTTGCCCATCGAAACGGCACTCAACGGCTCGCCCGGCGTAGAAACGGTGCGCAGCAGTTCGTCGCGCGGTATCGGGCTGGTGTTCGTGGAGTTCGGCTGGGAGGTGGATGTGTACCGCGCCCGCCAACTCGTGGCTGAAAAACTCGCCACCGTACCACTGCCCGACGGCATCGTGCCGGTGATGGGGCCGATTTCGTCGGTCATGGGTCAAATCATGCTCGTGGGCGTGACCGCCGAACCCGACAGCGCGACCGGCCAGACGCTCAGCAGTGCAGCCGATTTGCGGACACTGGCCGACTTTACCATCCGGCGCAGGTTGCTGGCGATAAAAGGGGTGGCACAGGTGATTCCCATGGGCGGCGACCGGCTGCAATACCAGGTGCTGGTGTCGTCGGCCAAACTTAAACAATACAATCTGACCCTTGAAGACCTCGACCGCGCCCTCTCCAATGCCAACCTGAATGCTACGGGCAGTTTTTTCAATCGCTATGGTTCGGAAGTGCTGATTTCGGTGCTGGGGCGCTCCAAAAACCTGGAAGACTTGCAGCGAACGGTGGTGGCGAACCGGGAAGGCTCGCCGGTGTTGCTGAGCCAAGTGGCCGAAGTACAATTCGGCGCGGCCATCAAACGCGGCGATGCCTCGGTGAACGCCCGACCCGCCGTGATACTGACCGTCGAGAAACAACCTGGGGCCAGTACGGTGGATTTAACAGCGGCAGTTGAAAAGGCCCTGGAAGAGTTGAAACCTTCGTTGCCGTCTGATGTGCGGCTCAATCCGGAGGTTTTTCAGCAAAAAAACTTCATTGTCAATTCGCTGACCAACGTGGAGGTGGCGCTGCGCGACGGTTTCATTTTGGTCATCATCGTGCTGTTTCTATTTCTCCTGAATTTCCGTACCACCATCATCACACTGACGGCGATTCCACTTTCGCTGGTGATTACGGCGCTGGTTTTCAGGTGGTTCGACATTTCCATCAATACCCTGACGCTCGGCGGTCTGGCCATCGCCATCGGCGAATTAGTGGACGATGCGATTGTGGACGTTGAAAATGTTTTTCGCAGATTGAAAGAAAATCGGGCGGCGGGGAGCCCAAAAAACTCGCTTCTTGTCGTCTATGAAGCCAGTAGCGAAGTGCGCAATTCCATCGTATATGCGACCATTATCGTGGTGCTGGTGTTTCTGCCCTTGTTCCAGTTGCAAGGCATCGAAGGACGGATTTTTGCGCCGCTGGGCATCGCTTATATCACCTCTATTTTGGCATCGTTGGTGGTTTCGCTCACCGTGACGCCCGCGCTTTGTTCTTTTTTGCTTCCCAATTCAAAACTGAACGAGGGCAAAGAATCAGGTTTGGTCACCTGGCTGAAACGGCAGGATATGAAACTGCTGAATTTCGGTCTGACGCATCCGCGCACGGTGATCGGCGCGGCGGCGGCGCTGGTCATCGGCTCCTTGCTGATGGTGACGCGCTTCGGCACAGAGTTTTTACCGCCATTCAATGAAGGCAGTTTTACGGTGAATCTGTACGCTCCGGCGGGCACTTCCTTAGAAGAAAGCAACAAAATTGGTACGGTGGCCGAACAACTCATCCTGCGGGTGTCGGATGTGCAGTACACCGCCCGGCGCACCGGGCGCGCCGAACTCGATGAGCATGTGGAGCCGGTATCAAACTCTGAAATCGAGGTAGAGTTGCGCGAAGGCGCCCGCCCGCGCACGGAGGTCGTGGCCGATATTCGCAAACAACTCGGTAACCTTGCCGGCGTGTCGGTCAGCATCGGACAGCCTATTTCGCACCGCCTCGACCACTTGCTGAGCGGGGTGCGGGCGCAAGTGGCCATCAAGGTATTCGGCGAAGACCTGACCGAACTGCGCGCTTTGGCCGGACAGGTGAAAGAGGCCGTCGAGACCGTGCCGGGCGCGGTGGACGTGCAGGTGGAACGCTTAGTGCTGGTGCCGCAACTCACCATTCGGCTCGACCGCGACGCCCTGCAACGCTACGGGATGCAAACCGGGGAAGTAGCCCGCGACCTCGAAGTGTTGTACGGTGGCAAGGTGGTCAGCCAAATTCTGGACGGGCAAAAAACCTTCGACCTCGTGTTGCGGGCGGTGGCAGAAGACCGTGAAAATCTCGAAAACATCCGCAATACCCAAATTCACACGCCGGAGGGCGTTCTGATTCCGCTCGAAAGCATCGCCCACATCGAATACGAAAAAGGCATCAACACCGTGAGCCACGAAAACGGGCAGCGGCGCATCGTCGTCTCGGCCAACGTGCAAGGCCGCGACCTCGGCAGCACGGTAGCCGAAATGCAGCGGGCGGTGGCTGAAAAAATTAAGATGCCGCAGGGGTATTTCTTAGAATACGGCGGCCAGTTTGAAGCGCAAAAGGAAGCTTCGCGGCTCATCGGCATTCTGAGCATTTTCGCTTTCCTGGGGATTTTTCTCGTGCTGTACGCGCATTTCCGTTCCTGGCGAATCGTGGCACAGGTGATGCTGAATATCCCGCTGGCCCTTGTCGGCTCGGTGGCAGCAGTATGGCTCACAGGCGGCACCTTCTCGGTGGCAACGCTGGTAGGTTTTATCACGCTGACGGGCATCGCCTCGCGCAACGGCATCATGATGATTTCGCACTATCTCCACCTGCTCGAACACGAAGGCGAGCAGTTCGACAAGAAGATGATTGTGCGCGGCTCGCTCGAACGATTGGTGCCGGTGTTGATGACGGCATTGGTGGCTGCGCTGGCATTGATTCCCCTGACTTTGGACGCGCAAGCGGCGGGCAAGGAAATCCTCTACCCGGTAGCGACGGTCATTCTGGGTGGTTTGCTCAGTTCCACTTTGTTGGACATGATCGTAACACCAACGGTGTTTTGGGCTTGGGGCAAAAAAGCGGTGGAGGAATATTTTGAAGGGAAAAAACAATCTGCGAACCTAAAACCCGACCATAACGCGCTATGAAATTGCTGATAAAAATATTGATTTTCGGCCTGAGCGCCTCCTCGGTATGGGCGCAAACAACGCCCGATTCCGCCGTGCAAGCCGCCCTCCAAAACCACCCGCTCAACCGGGCTGCCGCCTTCGACGTACAGGCCAGAAAATACGCGGAAAAAATGGCGCTCAATCTGCCCAACCCCGAAGTGAACGCGGAAAGCCCCACCGGGGAATTTTACGCGATGGGGGTACTGCAATCGTTCGAGTTCCCGACCGTGTACACCCGGCAAAAGCGGGTGGCGAAGGCTGAAACCGCCCTCGCCCAGGCCGGACAGCAGTTGAGCCAAAACGACCTGCGCTACACCGTTCGCGCGCTGTATTTGGAGGCGCAGGCAGCAGCATACCAGGCCCGACAATGGGCCGAGCGCGACAGCGTGTACCAGCAAATCGCCGCGACCGCCGCCCGGCAGTTCGCGGGCGGAGAAATTGATTTTTTGCAAAAAACGCTGGCTGAAAACGAAGCGGGCACGGTACACCAGGAGCGATTGGCAGCAGAGCAAAACGCCGCGTCAATTCGGCAACAATTGGCGGCACTCACCGGACTGACCGATTTAGGCAGTTTGTCGCCATTGGCGCCCGACACGCTCGGCTTATTCGGACAATTGTTGCAAGGAAACGCCGCAGGCAATCCGGCCGTCGCCTACGAACAGCAGGCCGCACGGGTGGCGGAGCAGCAAATCAGCTTAGCCAAAAGCAGGGCGCTACCCAATTTTTCGCTCGGCTATCTGAATCAAGGTCTGCAAAGCACGCCGATTGACTATCGCTTTCGCGCCAGCGTTGGCATCCCGCTCTGGGTAGGACAATACCGCGCCGGCGTAAAAAGTGCCGAAGCCGAAGGTCAGGCAGCCCTGGCCCGCACCGAAGCGCAAAGCCAGGCTGTGGCACTCGAACTCGCCCGAACCCGGACGGAGGCCACCACGGCGCTGAACCTCGTGCATTACTACGAACGCGAAGCCCTGCCGCGCAGCCGGGCGCTGATCGCCACGGCACTACGCCTGCGCGAGGCCGGCCAGATGGATTACGTCACCTTCCTGCGCACGTTGGATGAAGCATACGCAATTCAGCGCGAATACGCGACCCAGATGCAAGCCTTTGAAACAGCCCGCATCCAAATGCTGTACCTGTCGGGACAGTAGTTTGAAATCATTGATGTTCAATCTAAAAAAATAACGGTTATGAAATTGCCCGTTTTCTTTTCCTTTCTTTTCAGCCTCGCGCTGGCATCGCCCAATGCTTTTGCACATGGCGACGAAATTGCGACCGACCCCGGTGTGGCCAAAGACCATTTCACCGTGTACGGCCAAAGCGACCGCTACGAACTCACGCTTTACTACCCGGAACTCAGCGCCGGCCAGGATGCTCACTTGACGCTTTACATCGCCGATTTTAAAACCAACCGCCCAATTGACAAGGCGGAGTTGAAAATCAGCGTGGCGGAAAATCCGCAAATCATTTTCGAGGCCAAGCCGCTTTCGCCGGGTGTGTACGAATTGCATGGCACGTTTCCTGAAAACAAAACCTACACGCTCAACGTGCAAATAACCCACCCCAACGGGGCGGATCTGATCGGCGTAGCAGGCGTGGAAGTGGGGAAAAAATTGCCCTCCGCTACCGAGAGTGCTGCCGCGCCAACCGAGCCGGGTAACCAATGGCTTTGGTTTGTGGGCGGCCTGTTGCTGGGCGGCTTGGGTATGTGGTTTGCGAGTCGCCGTCGCAATCGGGCATTGACGGCGCTGCTTTTACTGGCAAGCGCCTGGTTTTCTGCGCCGAATTTGAACCCGGCTTTTGCTCACGGCGACGAGGAGCACGGCCCCAAGGAGGGCGGAAGCGGCTACGGGAAATCGGTGTACGCCCCGAAAGAGACGCAGTTTTTGTTTGAAATCCTGACGCAGCCCATCGCGGTAGGCGATTACCAATCGGCCACCACGATGTACGGCACGATTATCCCGTCTTCCGGGGGACTGGGCGCTGTAATAGCCCCACAGGGCGGACGCATCACAAGGGTGAATGTGGCCGTCGGTCAGACGGTGCGCGCCGGTCAAACGCTGGCGATTTTACAGCAGAATATCGGCACATCCGACCAGGTGGGCATCGCGGCCAACAACGCCGGGATTGCGGTACAAATCGAAACCGCCAGAGCGCGCGTTGCTGCTACGAAACGGGAGTTCGAGCGATTGAAAAAAATTGAGGACATCGCGGCGGCCAAAGAAGTGCAGGCCGCCGAAGCCGCCTACAACCAGGCCTTGGTCGAATTGCAAACGCTGGAAAGTCGCGCACTGGGCGCCAACTCGGCAGCCAACAGCCGCACGGTGACGCTGGTGGCACCGATCTCGGGCGTGATGGGCGCGTTCACGCTTACGCCAGGTGCGGAAGTATCGGCCGGGCAAACGCTGTTCACCGTCACCAATTTGAACAAAGTGTATGTGGAAGCGCAGGTGTATGTGCAGGATTTGCCCGTCGTTCAGTCGGGAAATAAATTTCTCGTCACGGCCTCAACCAATGGAAGTAAAACTGCCGAGGTTCGGCTGATTTCGCCGGCCCAAACCATGAACCCCGGCAACCAGAGCCAGCGCGTGCTTTTTGAAATGGACAACCCGAAAGGCGAATTTAAAATTGGCGAATTTGTGACGGTGAAAGCATTGAACCAGGAAACCAGCCGGAATATCACCGTGCCAAACTCGGCTCTGACCGAAATCAACGGCAAAACGGCGGTGTTTCTGAAAGACGGGCCGGAGATGTTCACACTGAGTTATGTGCAGACAGGAGCGAACGACGGCACCCGGACGTTGATTTTGAAAGGAGTGGAAGAAGGTGAAAAAGTCGTGTCGGCAGGGGTTTACGAGGTGAAGATGGTGTATTTGAATCAGTAGCTGCGGACCTGGATTGTCGAGACATAGACACAAAGCCCCAAAAAACCGCCCCACACATCAAAATACGCTTTTTAGTTGTACGTTTGCAACCGGAATAAACCGACAATGCGGCTACTCTTGCTCCACACCCTGTTTCTTTGGCTCACGGCTTTGCCGTTGCAGCCGCTTTCCGCGCATGGCTCGGAAAGGATTGAGGATGTTGTGGCCGTCGGGCATCAGGATTCCGGGTTGGTACACAACGACCACTGTGCGCCTTCGACGGACGACCCGTGCAACGACATCCACCCCGGTCAGGATTGCCCGCCCGATACCGATGGTTGCGGGCATTGCCACTGCCCGGGGTGCAGCGTAACGGGTATGACGTATGCCGGTTTTTTCAGAAATGCTTTTGTCGAAATGTCGGCTCCTGCCTGGTTTTTCGACCGGCGCGCGGCGAATTTCTGTTATCAGGCGCCCTCCACCTCGCCGCATCTCGCGGCGCTGTTCCGTCCTCCGATAAATAAGTTGGGTTAATTTTTCCGCTGACCAGTCCGGTAAACCGGATCGGCAGGGTGTTCCGCATGTGGTGAAAAGCCGGGTGCGGATGATGCTATTTTTCTACTCATCAACCCAACCGTCTCCATGTTAGACAGAATCATCCATTTTTCCATTCATAATAAACTCATCATTGGGCTGCTTACGCTGGTGCTGGTGATTTGGGGTATTATGTCTTTTATCCGCCTACCGCTGGATGCTGTACCCGACATCACCAACAACCAGGTGCAAGTCATCACGCAGGCTTCTACGCTGGGTGCACAAGAGGTAGAGCAGTTTATTACCGCGCCGATTGAACTGACCCTGGCGAATATTCCCAAGGTCGTGGAGCGCCGTTCAATTTCCCGTTCCGGTTTATCGGTGATCACCGTCGTTTTCAAAGACGATGCGGACATTTATTGGGCCAGGCAACAAGTGTCGGAGGCACTCAAAGAAGCCGAAGAAGCCATCCCTTTCGGGTTAGCAAAGCCATTTCTGGCGCCTATCACCACGGGATTGGGCGAGATTTATCACTACACTATTCACCCGAAAAAAGGGTTTGAAGACAAATACACGGCCACCGACTTGCGCACCATGCAGGATTGGGTAGTCAAGCGCCAACTTGCAGGTACGCCGGGTGTAGCCGAGGTAAGCGGCTGGGGCGGTTTTGTGAAACAATACGAACTGGCGGTGGACCCCGACAAGCTCAACGCGCTGAACCTCACCATGCCCGACGTGTTCGAAGCGCTGGAACGGAACAATGAAAACACGGGAGGCTCTTACATTGAAAAAGGCAGCAACCTTTACTTTATCCGGGGCATCGGGTTGGTGCAAACCTTGCAGGACATCGAAAAAATCGTCGTCACAACGCGCAACGGCATCCCGGTGTTGGTGCGTGACGTAGGCACGGTGCAGTTCGGGAGCGTCAACCGCCTCGGCGCGGTCACTCGCAACGGCGAGGGTGAAGTAGTGGCTGGTATCACGCTCATGCTCAAAGGCGACAACTTCATGGAGGTAAGCAAACGTGTAAAAGAGCGCATCGTCATCATACAGAAGTCGCTGCCCGAAGGAGTTGTCATCGAGCCATTTATTGACCGCACCGAATTGGTCGGACGCACCATCGGAACGGTGGAAAAGAACCTTCTGGAAGGTGGTCTTATCGTGGTATTCATATTGGTATTGCTGCTCGGCAATTTTCGCGCGGGCTTAGTGGTGGCTTCGGTGATCCCGTTGGCCATGCTGTTCGCTTTCAGCATGATGAACCTTTTCGGCGTATCGGGCAACCTGATGTCGCTCGGCGCCATTGACTTCGGTTTGCTGGTAGATGGCACAGTCATTATTGTTGAGGCAATTGTGCATCGCATCACGGGCAGTAGCCTGTTTCCGGGTGTTGCCCGGCTCACACAACGACAAATGGATGAGCAGGTTTACACTGCTGCGTCGAAAATCAGAAACAGCGCGGCTTTTGGGGAAATTATCATCCTCATCGTCTATTTGCCTATTCTTTCGCTGGTCGGCATAGAGGGCAAAATGTTCCAACCGATGGCGCAGACGGTCGGCTTCGCTATTTTGGGCGCTTTCATCCTTTCCCTGACCTGGGTGCCCATGGCATCTGCCCTGTTTTTGAGCAAAAAAACAAACCACAAGGTCAACGTGTCCGACCGCATCATGGCGTTTTTTCACAAACTCTATTCCCCCGCGCTGGAAGGCGTGTTGCGTTGGAAAAAACTCACTATCGGCATTTCTGCTCTGCTTTTTGCACTGGCTTTGTGGGGTTTTTCCCGCATGGGCGGTGAATTCATTCCCACACTGGAAGAAGGCGACCTGACAGTGGAATTCAGCATGATGCAGGGCACTTCGCTGACGCAAATGGTGGAAAGCACTACCAAGGCAGAGGAGATTTTGATGAAAAATTTCCCCGAAGTCAAGCAGGTGGTCAGCCGCATCGGCTCGGCAGAAATTCCCACCGATCCTATGCCCGTCGAACGCGCGGACATCATGGTGGCAATGAAACCAAAAGACACCTGGCGGGAAGAAGTCTGCGACCGGGAAGAAATGCAGGAGGCTATGGAACAGGCGCTTTCCGTCCTGCCCGGCGTGAGCATAGAGATGACCCAACCGATGCAAATGCGCTTCAACGAACTGATGACGGGCATTCGGCAAGATGTGGCCATCAAAATCTTCGGCGACGACCTCGACGTATTGGCTGACCAAGCCGCCAAAGTCGCCCAACTTATTGCCCGGGTGGAAGGTGTGACTGAGCCGACGGTTGAAAAAGTACGCGGTTTGCCACAAATACAGGTCACCTACGACCGGGACCGGCTGGCTCAATTCGGGCTGAACGTGGCTGACATCAATATGATTGTCAAAACGGCTTACGCGGGCAGCACCGCGGGTGTGGTGTACGAAGGGGAAAAGCGATTCGACCTGGTGGTGCGCCTCGAGCGCAGCCTGCGAACCGACTTGGCCAACCTTGATAATCTTTACATCCCCACGCCCGACGGTCAGAAAGTACCGCTCAGCCAAGTGGCAACCATTGAGTACAAAGAAGCCCCGGCGCAGGTGAGCCGGGAGAGCGGGCAACGGCGGATTTTTGTGGGCTTCAACGTGCGCGGGCGCGACGTAGAAAGCGTGGTGGAGGAAATCGAAGGCATTTTGCAGGAAAAATTCAAACTGCCGAGCGGCTACACCTACACCTTCGGCGGGCAGTTCGAGAACCTGCGGGAAGCCAAGGCACGGCTTTCGGTGGCTGTGCCGGTGGCGTTGGCGCTGATTTTTGCCTTGCTGTTTTTTACTTTCCGGTCTGTCAGTCAAGCCTTTTTGATTTTCACCGCCGTGCCGCTGTCGGCCATTGGCGGCGTGGCAGCGCTGGCGATACGGGGTATGCCGTTTTCGATTTCAGCGGGCGTGGGCTTCATCGCGTTGTTCGGCGTGGCGGTGCTCAATGGTATCGTACTCATAGGTTATTTCAACCAACTCAAAGCGGAGGGCATGACCAATGTGCTCGAACGGGTGCGCAAGGGCACGTTCGTCCGCTTGCGCCCGGTCATTATGACGGCTTCTGTGGCTTCGCTCGGTTTTTTGCCAATGGCTTTGTCAATGGGCGATGGCGCGGAGGTGCAGCGCCCATTGGCGACGGTGGTCATCGGCGGGCTGATTTCGGCCACGCTGCTCACGCTGCTGGTGTTGCCCTGCTTGTACGTTTATTTTGAAAAATGGTTTGGCAAGGGTATGAAGCCGGTGGTGGCATCATTGGCGCTGCTGGCATTGGCATTTTTCCCAAATAATGCAACGGCACAAATGCCTTTGACCTTGGACGAAGCCATCGTGCAGGCCAAATCAAATAATTTGCAAATCAAGTCCGGGACTTACCAGATTCAATTACAACAAACGCTGCGCGGGGCGGCTTATGAAATGCCTAAAATGAACTTTGGGGCGCAACTGGGGCAGTACAACAGCAATCAATTCGACCAGGGTTTCAGCGTCACGCAGGAAATTCCCGGTTTACGGAACCGGAGAGCCGGAATCGCGCTGGCAGAAGCCAACACTCGTGCCGCCGAACTATCACTAACCGTCACAACCAATGACCTGACCTACGAGGTGCGTTCATCCTGGTACGAGTTGGCTTATTTGTTGGAAAAACAACGGCTGCTCCAAAGCCAGGACACGCTGTTGACGGGCTTTGTGCGGGCAGCCGACGTTCGCTTACGCACAGGCGAATCCAATGCGCTCGAAAAAGCCACCGCCGAAGCGCAGCTCGGCGAAGTCCGCAACCAATTGGCTCAGGTTGCTTCCGATATTCAAATCGTCCAGGTGCGTCTGCAAACGCTGCTCAACGCCACGCAGCTCGTCAGCATTCCCGCCGACTCCCGATTAGACAAAAGGACGCTGCCAGATTTCACGAGCGGCGCGACCGGGAATCCCGGCCTCGCCTGGTTACAACAACAAGTGGCGCTCAGCCAGGCGGCAACCGGGGCAGAAAAAGCGCGCCTGGCGCCGGATTTCAGTATCGGCTATCTCAACCAGTCGCTTAACTCGGTCGAACCCGGCGCTGACCCGCGATATACTTCCAGCGACCGCTTCCACGTAGCGCAGGTGGGCATTGCCATTCCCATTTTCCGGAAGGCACAGAAAAGTCGCGTCGAGGCTGCCAGGATCGGCGAACAAATCGCGCAGACGAATCTGGAATCGCAGACGCGCCAACTCGAAGGGCAATACCAGCAAGCTTTTCGGGAATACGAAAAACAACGTGCCTCGCTGGAATACTATGAAAAAAGTGCCTTGCCTACTGCCGACCTCTTGTTGACCAACGCTCAAACAGCATTCCGCACAGGCGACGTGGGCTACCTGGAATATACGCAGGCGCTCACACAGGCCAACAACATCAGACTCGGCTATCTGGCCGCACTCGATGCCTACAATCAGGCAGTCATCGGCATGGAATGGCTGGCCGGGAAATAACTCGACCGGCATGACTGCTTCTCCATTTCTCAACACCATTTTAAAAGTAAAAGACAATGAAATTTCTGCATCATATCATATTCGCTGCGACACTCGGGGGCATTCTGTTGCTGGCCGCCTGCGGGGGTAAAAAAGCCGAAGGCGAAGCAATAACAGAAGAACACGAACACCATGAGGGCGAGGCTCTGGAAGTGGTACTCACGAGCGACCAATATAAAATCGCCGGCATCGAGACCGGCAAGGTGGAGACCCGCCCGCTCTCCGGCATGGTAAAAGTGAACGGGGTACTTGATGTGCCTCCGCAAAACCTCGTGAGCATCAGCGCGCCCGCGCCCGGTTTCCTGAAAAAATCGGACCTGCTGCAAGGCACACGGGTACGGAAAGGAGAAGTAATCGCCGTGTTGTACAACCCGGAATTCATCACCGAACAGCAGACATACCTCGAAACCCGGCAAGAACTCATCGCCGCGCACGGCCAATTGGAATACGCCGAGGCCGAGTACAAACGACAGGAGGAGCTCGCCCGCGAAAATGTGAATGCAGGCAAAACCCTGCAAGCCGCAAAAGCCGAATATACAACCCTAAAAGCCAAAATAGCAGGGCTGGAAGCCAAAACGGGCGGCCAACGGGCACGACTCAAACTGCTCGGCATTGACCCGGACCGCCTCTCGCCCGATAATTTTCAGAGCGAAATCAGCCTTCACTCGCCCACAAACGGCTTTGTGACGGAAGTGAACGTGAATGCGGGAAAGTATGTCGGAAGTACGGAAGTAATGTTCAAAATAGCCGACACGGAGCATTTGCACGCCGAACTGACGGTATTCGAGAAAGACATTCTGAAACTCAAAGTCGGGCAAAAAGTCCGTTTCACCTTGGCTAACGAAACAAGGGAGCGTACGGCAACCATTTACCTTTTTGGACGCGAGATAAGCCCCGACCGCAGCATCCGGGTACATTGCCATTTGGACAAGGAAGACACCGCATTGTTGCCAGGTATGTACTTCAAAGCAACCGTAGAAACGGGCGCCAGCCCCGTCGCTGCATTGTTGGAATCAGCCCTTGTGAGCAGTGAGGGTAAGGATTACATTTTCGTGGAAGAAGCGGAAGGCCCCGCCAAACCCGAGGCACATGAACATGAAAAAGGTGAAGCGGCCCACAATGCCGAAAAAGAAGAACACGACCACGCCGAAGGAGAAAGTGAAATGCACGCGGAACATCATTTCCGAATGGTGGAAGTAAAACGCGGTGTGGTGGACGGCGGTTGGGTCGAAGTATTGTTACCTGAGGATTTTGATTTGGCAAACAACCGGGTCGTGACCAAGGGCGCTTTTTACTTGTTGTCGGCCTCCAAAGCGGCGGCACAGGGAGAAGAAGGCCACGCGCACTGAGCATTGTAGTTTGTGTCAATGAGTTACAGTACCGGCAGCCCTTCCGGGAGGAATTCTTTCTACTTCGTCATGTTCCTTTCGGGGGGCTTCCTTTTCAGAAATCACTTCCTTTTTCATCAATAAAATTCGATGTCATGAAAAAGATTCTCTACCTACTCTGTTCATTACTGGCGTTCAGCCAGACCGCATTTGCCCAAAACGACCCGCTCCCAAGAGGCTTTTCCGTCGAAGAACTCGGCTGGCTTTCAGCCAACAAACCCGCGCCCGGCACACTCTCCGGCATCACCACGCCGCCGCCCGCACCCGTGCGGGCGGCGGCCGAATGGGAAGAAATGCAAGCCATTGTGGTCACATGGACAAGTTTCAAACCCATATTGGCGCAAATCGTCAACGCGGCCAAAAACGAATGCCGGGTGTTGGTCATCACCAACGACATCGCCACCTGCCAGTCGGAACTGAGCGGTTACGGTGTGGACTGGCAGACAGGCGGCAACGTCGAGTTCAAAGTCGCTCCGTACAACAGCATCTGGATTCGGGACTACGGTGCTAACCCGATTTATCTCAACGGGGTGGACTCGCTGGCGCTGGTGGACTGGATTTACAACCGCCCACGCCCGAAAGACGACACGATTCCGAGTGTCGTGGGCGCGTATTTCGGCTACCCCGTCTATTCTACCACTGTCGCGCCATACGACTTGGCACACCCCGGCGGCAACAACTTTTCGGACGGCATGGGGACGAATTTTTCGAGCAAACTCGTGTTGGAAGAAAATGGCATCAATAATATGTGGGGTACGAGCAACCACACCGAGGAAGGCGTGGACAGCATCATGCGCCGCTTCTACGGCATTGACCGCTATGTGAAATTCGATGTGCTGCCTTACGACGGCATCCACCACATTGATATGCACATGAAGTTGCTCAACGAGGAAACTTTGCTCGTGGGCGAATACCCGGAGGGCGTGATTGACCGCGACCAAATCGAGGCCAATATCCAGTACCTGCTCGCCAACTACACCACACCTTTCGGTACGACGTACAAAGTGGTGCGCATCGCGATGCCGCCCGACGGTGGCGTTTACCCAAGTCAGGGCGCACCGTTGCGCACCTTCGTCAATTCTTTTATCGTGAACAAAACCGTGCTGCTGCCGCAGTACGAAGTGCAATACGACACCACCGCCATCCGCATTTGGCAGAAAAATATGCCAGGCTACAACATAGTGGGCATCAACTGCAACGCTATTATCCCGCTCGGCGGGGCGATTCACTGCATCGTAAAAGAAGTGGGCGTGGCTGACCCCTTGCTGATTCAGCACAAACAAGTAGAAAGTTTTGTGGACACTAACCCGCCCGCTTACGAGGTCAAAACGTGGATACGGCATCGCAGCGGCATCGCCGGGGCCGAGGTGTTTTACACGACCGACACCGCAAGCGGCTACCAGTCTGTGCCGATGACGCTGACCGACCCGACGACCCATCTGTGGACGGGTTGGATTCCGCAACAACCCTACGGCTCTACGGTGCGCTACTACCTCCATGCGACGGCGAACTCCGGCAAACAACAAGTGAGGCCGTTGCCCGCGCCGGAAGGTTTTTTTGATTTCAACATTCGGCTGAGCGTGGGCACCGACGAAGCAACGGGTGCACCTCAATTGCTCCGTATTTTCCCAAACCCGGCCGGCGCGATTACCTGTGTGCCGGTTTTCAGCGAAAACGGCGCATCGGCGAGCATCGAAATCACCGACATATTGGGTCGGACGGTGGCGAGCGTATTCAACGGCACGCTCCCGGCAGGCGAGTCCAAATATTTCTTCCGGGCCGATTTACTGGAACCGGGGACGTATTTCGTGACGCTGCACGGCCCGCAAGGGCGGCAGGTGCAAAAAGTCTTTGTGAGACGTTGACACAGACATCTACTTCCAAAACCAGACCTTATGACAAATGACTCTCCACATTGCTGGTGAAAAATTCCGTCGCGCAGAGCCGTGGAACGCATTACCTGAAACGGCTTGGTCGAGACTGTGGTAAGCCGCCCGGCCGATTTCGATGCCTAAATAAAGAGGCTGACAAGAGTTTTTTAACATCCGGCAGCCCGCCCGGAAGGCGATTGTTGTTTTTCGGGCGGCTGCTTTTTCAATTTTAATTATGCAAAAAGAAATCACCCCCCACGTCCACACTTACGACGCGCAAGGCCGTCAACTCTGCTGCACCCTCGAAGAAAAAATCGAGGCTAAAACCGCCCAGCCTCTCGTCGCCGAACATACTGACGACGACGGCCATGACCACGAGGGCGAAGCCGTGCATAGCCCTTGGCGCGAATACCTGCCCTCCATCATCAGTTTTGTGCTGCTGCTTGGCGGTATCACGCTGGACGAGTACATCCAGCCGGGGTTTTTCACCGGCTGGGTACGCTTGGTTTGGTATCTGGCAGCCTATCTCCCCGTCGGTTTACCCGTGCTGAAAGAGGCGGTGCAGGCCATCGGGAAAGGCGAATTTTTCACCGAATTTCTGCTGATGAGCATTGCCACGGTCGGCGCCTTCGCCATCGGCGAATACCCGGAAGGCGTGGCCGTGATGCTGTTCTACGCCGTGGGCGAATTGTTCCAGACGGCGGCGG
This sequence comes from Saprospiraceae bacterium, assembly GCA_026129545.1. Taxonomy (NCBI): domain Bacteria; kingdom Pseudomonadati; phylum Bacteroidota; class Saprospiria; order Saprospirales; family Saprospiraceae; species Saprospiraceae bacterium. The sequence continues at coordinate 86,276 of JAHCHX010000007.1, read as the reverse complement.
TGCGCCGCGCCAAAAGCAACATCAAAGCCCTGCTCGACGTGCGGCCCGATTGGGCCCTCGTGCTGCGCGACGGCAATTTTGTGGGCGCCAAACCCGACACCGTACAGGTGGGCGACACCATCCGCGTCCGTCCCGGCGACCGGGTACCGCTCGATGGCGCGCTACTGAGCGCGCAGGGCAGTTTTGATACCGCCGCGCTCACGGGCGAAAGCAAACCCCGCACCCTCGCGGCAGGCGAACCGGCATTGGCCGGCATGATCAGCCTCGACAGCGTGGTGGAAATCCGCGTGAGCAAACCTTTCGGCGAAAGCAGTATCGCCCGCATCCTCGAAATGGTGCAAAACGCTACCGCCCGCAAAGCACCAACAGAGTTGTTTATCCGCAAGTTCGCCAAGATTTACACCCCGATTGTGGTATTGCTGGCCGCGCTGCTCGTCATCGTGCCTTATTTCGTTGCGCCGGATTATTCGTTCGACACCTGGCTGTATCGCGCCCTGATTTTCTTAGTCATTTCCTGCCCTTGCGCGCTGGTGATTTCAATTCCGCTGGGCTACTTCGGTGGTATCGGGGCGGCGTCGCGCAACGGGATTTTGTTTAAAGGCTCGAATTTTCTCGACCTGATGACCAAGGTGAACACGGTGGTGATGGACAAAACCGGGACGCTGACGCGCGGCGTGTTCAAAGTGCAAAACGTGGCGCCCCACCCAACCCTCCCCAACGGGGAGGGCTATTTGCTTCGACTCGCCGCCGCACTCGAACAGCACTCCACACACCCGGTCGGAAAGGCGTTGATTGCTCACGCCGACGAACTTAAAATTGACTGGCAAAAAGCCGTTGTCGCCGACGTGCAGGAAATCGCCGGACACGGATTGAGCGGCACGGTGGACGGCAAGGCCGTGTTGGTGGGCAATACCAAACTGCTGCAAAAATTCAGCATCCCCTACCCTGCCGAACTTGACTCGGAAGTGGATACGATTGCGGTGGTGGCCGTCGGCGGGAAGTACGCGGGCTTCATTACCATCGCCGACGAAATCAAGCCCGATGCGCAGCAGACGGTGGCCGGGCTCTATCGTGCCGGGGTGCGCGAATTGGTGATGCTTTCCGGCGACAAGGACGCGGTGGTGCAGAAGGTCATCGCCGCGCTCGGCATCGAGCAAGGTTTTGGCGATTTGCTGCCGGAAGGGAAAGTAGAAAAAGTGGAGGCCTTGAAACGCGACAATCCCGCCCGCGTCATCGCTTTCGTAGGGGATGGCATCAATGACGCGCCCGTGCTGGCGGTCTCGGATGTGGGTATTGCGATGGGCGGCCTCGGTTCCGATGCGGCCATCGAAACCGCCGACGTGGTGATCCAGACTGACCAGCCTTCCAAAGTGGCGACGGCTATCAGCATCGGCAGGGCCACGAAGCGCGTAGTGTGGCAAAACATCGGCTTGGCTTTCGGAGTCAAGGTCATCGTGCTGATACTCGGCGCGGGCGGCCTGGCGACCATGTGGGAGGCGGTGTTCGCGGATGTGGGGGTGGCGTTGCTGGCGATTTTGAACGCGGTAAGGGTGCAGCGTATGAATTTTTAACTATCGAAAAAATAAAATTTCAACATCATGAAGCATATCACAACCTGCTTGATGGCGGCACTTTTGCTCCTCTCCTGCAAGCAAAAACAACAAAACGATGCAACAACCGTCAGCCAGTCTTTCGATAAACTGAACGTCGTGAACACCGATAAAGAAATCGCCTGTAAACTCACCTCGCCGGAGTTACAAGCTCGCAAAGTGGGCGCGGTAGCCGAATTGAAAAAGAAAATCCTCGAAACGGTGGAAACCGAGCATGGCTACGCTTTTCGTTTTGCCGGGTCGGACGAAACGCTCGGCCAACTCATGGTTTTCATCCAGGCCGAACGGCAATGCTGTGGTTTTTTCACCTTCAAACTCGGCATCCAGGACCCCGATAGTCCAATTTGGTTAGAAATTTCCGGGGCATCGGGGGTCAAGGAATTTGTCAAGGACGAATTAGAACTCACTGCCGTGCAATGAAACTCTACTGGACCATGCCGAAAGGCATCAAAGAACACTACCGGCGCGAACTGGAACTGTACGAAACCGAGTTTGCGCAGCGCCACCTGCAACAGGCGTGGCGCCACCTCGAACGCGCCCACATTCTGGCGCAGTCCTGGCCGCGCGAACATTCCTACGTGCATTGGCGGATGTTGCGTTTCGGCTTTTTTATCAAAAGCCCGAAAGAGGTGCTCGGCCAAATCACGCGGCTCGTATTCGGCGGGGTGAAATCCTTTGTGGGCAAAATCCCCGTTGGCAACACGGGCGGGGCGAATGTGCCGCCGTTGCAACCGATGGAGATACCGGGGGATTTAGACACGATATTGAAGTCTCATAAGGTGTAAACCGCCTCGACACGGACGGCAGTTTGGAGTGAGCTCGTAATTTCTGAGTTTGACCGCGATCTCGTTGGTCCGGGTTTATTCGTCAACAGCCGGGGTCTGCCTTTGCGCGTGAGCGCAGGGGCAGGCCCCGGCAATACGAAGTGAGAGATTTGCGCCAAGCGGGAGCACGATGTGGCCTGCTCGACCGACGCCGCCGCGTAAGCGGGACGCGGCGGGAGGGCTGGCCGGCGGAGCAGAGGGGGCATCTCCATACGGGAACTGACCATCAAACTTTGCCGTTTTGAGGTCATGCAAAAATCTATTGCTCAACAGTTTCTGGAAATTGCCCGTAAGGATTTGAACGCCGCCAGGCTGCTCCGTGAAAATGGCGAGTTTCCAATGGCAATTTTTGCCTTGCAACAATCCGTCGAGAAAACAATGAAGGCGCTGGGATTAGAAGGTGCGATGGTATCCTTCGACGAGTTGGCGAGTGGTCAGATCGGTCATAAGGCTTATCGTATTTTCCGGGCAGGCGCCCAGCAAATGTCCAAAAAGGTGCAATCTGTTCTGGTTCAATTGGAAACTGACCCTTCGGCGCTCGATTTTCTGCCTATATCCAAAAAAGCGTTCCAGCAATATCATCTGCAATTAAAAACTCAGGAAGGAAAAATTGGCAGCTTGCAATCGGCTGACTATGCAGAACTGGATGCAGCAGAGCTTGCCGAACTTTTCAAATCGTTCGAAGAGGCCGCAAAGATTTCGCTTGACGTCCCACCCGAAGATTTTCAAAAACAGATGATCGCGTGGTTTCAGGGTGTTGCACAAAACAAGGTGAAAAGCCCGATTAACCCCGACGAAATGGTAGCTTTTTGCAGTAATCTGGACAACGTAAAGTTGCTGCTCAATGCCCTGGACAAAGTCGTTCGTATCGAAATATGGGCTGCGAGCATCTTGTTTCCGCTTTCTATCATTACGACCGCCCATGAAGCAGGCTCGCGGTACCCATGCGCGCATTGCGGGCATCATCCCCCAGACTACTACCGACCGGGGTTGCCGTTGGTGGATAGTTTGGAAAAATTGATGGAATGGCAAAGCAAGTGCCTGGATGTCATGGCTGAATTCATTTAATACCCGCCTGGGTCTGCCTTTGCGCGTTAGCGCAGGGGCAGACCCAGGCCAGGCGAAGTGAGTGCCTTGGCCAAGCGTGACCGAGATGTGGCCTGCCCAAGCGCCGCCCCCGCGATAGCGGGACGCGGCAGCGCAGGGCTGGCCGGTGGAGCGGTGAGGGGCAAAATGGCATTCAGACCTGCAAATGAGGCAGGTAAGATGGAAGAGGTTATCATCAGTCACATCTTTTTCCATGGACTTCTTCTCACATTGGCTCATATTATTCTTGAAAACGGTTTTTGACCAGTATTTTGATTTAGGCACTGACAGAAATATGACAAACTGGCATTTGTTTTACGATGGCGCGGTATTTGTTTTAAATTCCAGAATTTTTAAACTCTTTGTGTGGCAGAATGAGCAAGACGAAGATTCCTAAAAACGTGAGTACCCTGCTTTGGGTTAAGGCCGGTGGGAGATGTCAGTACGAAGGATGCAATATCCCTCTTTGGCGCGACGAAGTAACAAAGGTCGCGTTCAATACCTCCTACATCGCCCACATTATAGCCGATGAACCGGGAGGCCCTCGCGGAGACCCCACGTTGTCGCTCCAATTGGCAAATCACATCAGTAATCTTATGTTGCTGTGTGACCAACACCATCGTATGATTGACAAGGAGGATGTATCTGGGCATCCCATCGACCGGCTAATAGAGATGAAGCGGAAACACGAGGAGCGAATTGAAATCCTGACAGGTATCCAGCCGGACAAAGCAAGTCATATCGTCCTCTTTGGCGCAAACGTAGGCGCTCATTCGCCTCTGCTGAATTATCAGACTGCATCTGCCGCGATGTACCCGGAGTGGTATCCCGCGAGTGATAAACCGACCCTCCTTTCCCTGGTTAATTCCTTAGAAAAAGACAGCTCGCCAAATTACTGGCCCATGCAGCTTCAACATCTGCAAAGCCAGGTGAATGGCACCTTGCGTCCTTTGATTCGGAGCAACGATGTTCGTCATTTGTCGGTGTTCGCATTGGCGCCACAGCCGCTGTTGATTCAGCTGGGAGTGCTGTTAAATGACATTTTGCCGATGACCGTGTACCAAAAACACCGAGAGCCTGACTCCTGGCGCTGGCAAGAAGGAGACAACATCACCTACTCCATCCGAGATATCCGACGCAATCCAGCAAAAGTCGCGCTCAATTTCTCCCTGAGCGCAACCGTGGCCAATGACCGCATCGAAAAAGTCCTGGGACAAGATTGCACGATCTACACTTTCACGCACGAACATCCGAACAATGATTTTTTGAAGACCCGGCAACGTCTCGGCTCTTTTCGGGTGCAAATGCGGCGCCTTTTCGATAAAATCAAAGCGGAACATGGTCATGATACGGTATTACACGTGTTTCCGGCGATACCTGTCGCGGCAGCCGTCGAGTTTGGCAGAATCTGGATGCCGAAGGCGGATATGCGAATGACCATTTACGATGAAAACAAGAGTTTAGGAGGGTTTGTCAAAGCCATCGACATTCATTTTTAACATCAAAACATACGCTCTAATGATTTACGATCAACGCAAATTGGCGGAATTCGACGGATTCTTGGAACGCCTCGCAAAGGCACTCGACCTTACTGAATCGCAGTATCGGGATGCCGTAGAGCGATACGAGAAACTTGGCGCTTTCCTCAATGAAGAGGGTTCGTCCCTGGCACAGTATGATCCAATCATCTCGCCGCAAGGGTCATTCGCATTGGGGACGATGATAAAGCCGGAAACAGATGAGGAACAATACGATGTAGATTTAACTTGTCTGTTGCACCTCAGCAAAAGTCGTGTCACCCAGCCGGAACTGAAAAAAATGGTGGGCGACCGCCTTAAAGAGTCCCCGGTTTACAACCGGATGTTGGGAGACGAAAAGCGGCGATGCTGGCCTTTGGAGTATGCCGAAAACACACGGTTCCACATGGACGTGGTGCCTGCCATTCCCGACCTGGAAACAGCCCTTACCCTTCGCAATTCAAGTGTTCCGGTCGAACTTGCTCAAACAGCCATTTGCATCACTGACAAAGAAACCTGGAATAAAGACCCGAATTGGCCGCGAAACAACCCAAAGGGATACATCGCATGGTTTAAAAGCCGGATGCAGACGCGCTGGGATGAAATGCGGCTACGGGTTTTGAACGTAGAGATGCGCGGCAAGGTGGAAGACATCCCCGAATACAAGATTAAAACCCCGTTGCAGCGAGCGATCCAGGTCTTGAAACGCCATCGTGACCGCCGCTATAAAGGCGACCCGGAATTGAAGCCTATTTCCATCATTCTGACTACCCTGGCCGCGCATGCCTACGAAAATGAAGGCAATATTTATGAGACGTTGATGAATCTGCTGGACCGGATGCCAATGTTTATCAAGTATGAAGATGGCCAGTACCGGATTGAAAATCCGGTTGACCCTCGCGATAATTTTGCCGACAAATGGAATAAAAACCCTCGCAAAGCCAAAGCCTTTTACGAATGGCTGGAAACAGCCAAAGCGGATTTAAAATACCTGTTGACCCTGAACGGGTGGGATGAACTCACTAAACGGGGCGGCGCAATCTTTGGGGAAATGGCTATGCGGCGCGTGATGAACCAATATGGCGATGAAATGCGGGTCATTCGAGAAAGTACAGGTTTGAGAATGGAACAAAGCGGGGTATTGGGTGCAACTGGGCCAGCAATCGTTCGTCCGCACCAATTCTCAAAAGGCAAAGCGGCAATCACCCCAGTCCCGATGCCTTCAATCGTCAAAGTTTTAACAGTGCAAGAGCAGGCGAAGGCATTGCGGGCGTTCTTGCCAGGTGCAACGGTGCAGTTGCTTGATCCTCTTTCCTTTTTCTACGATGAAACCTTGCCGCAGGAAAATATGCCTTCTGTATTTCGGGCTCTTTCGGAGCGTCGCCCTTCCCGGCCAATTTCGCTTGTCTGCGATGTGAATATACAACCTACGGCTATGAGCCGGGCGTACTGGATCAGGATTTTCTATACCGCCGGATTCAGACCAAAGGTATTTGTGAAATATCCGGTTCTTAAAAACGTACCGGGCGAGATTTTACCGCATTTCAATCCGGACAATTCGCTCTGTCTGTATCATTCGGCAAAAGAGTGGACACCCGATATGTATTTGGCTGAAACAATCGTGCCGTGGGCTTCGGAATGGCTCTTCCATTACGAGATTTGGCGGGGTACAGGGGAATGGAGAGGTGGCGGCGTGTGAGCATCCTGGAAAAAAACCTCGGCCCTACCCTACCACGGGGCGTTTTTCCTTTCACCCGTCAAGCGCCGGGGTCTGCCTTTGCGTGTTAGCGCAGGGGCAGACCCCGGTGGAGCGAAGTGAGGGTTTTTCGCCTGGCGCGACCACGATGTGGCCTGCGCGACCGACGCCCCCGCGATAGCGGGACGCGGCGGGGAGGGCTGGCCGGCGAAGCAGTGAGGGTTCTCTCCGTAAGATAAAAAAGCGATCTGAATGGTCTTTGAATTCCGCATCATTTTACGATTCCCAAAATCAGCATTGAAACAATGTCAGCAACAGACTGATTCCTGAAAAACTGGTAAACATCAGGGTAGGCATTTTCTACATGCTTTTCCACAAAGGGCGCCGGGTCAAAGGCTTGAAAAGCCTGCCAATCTTCGCTTTCCGGATCGGGCGGTGGCGCATACTGCCGGTATGTATCGGATAGGTTGTACTGGATGGACTCGGTAAGCTGTTCGAATGCCGTGAAGTCAGTACCGGACAGGTTGGGAGCCGATACTGCCTTTTTTCCCGCATCCAGGCTATGGCCCTGCATCAGTTCGCGCACTTCGTGAGCAATCACCTCCTCCCACAGGTACTGCCCGTTGAACAACTTAAAGTGCGAAATCGGGTCTTCTTCCCGCCAAAAATCTTCAATTTTCTGCTGCAACTGATCGCGGCTGCGTTCGTAGTTATCCACGCTTCTTTTGGAAAATGCCCGATGGTGCGCGATGGCATTTCTGAGTTTTTCGATGGAATCCAAGAGGTCTTTTATCGAACTTAAAAAACTCCGGTGCCGCTCGGTCGTCAGCGGGCGGGCGCGAAGGTTTTGAAAAAACTGCTCGATACTCGACACCGTGAGCAGCATCCTGATCACTTTGCCATCTGCCAATGGTGCGGGCGTATCGAATTGGCTGTACACCGGGAATTGGACATAAAACATCTCGTTCTCGAAGTGTTGCCTTGCATGGTCTTTGTCGAATCCGGGTACCGTCGCGGCGTTGAAATCCGGGAAGGTACGCTCCAACTCATCGCGGTCATTGTAGAGCAAAATGTAGTTGAGCACCTGCCGCAGGTTCATTTCGATGTCGAAAATCTCCTCGAAGTATCGCCTGGCGCGCTCGTGCTGGATGCTGTCCTGGTATTTCAACACCTGCAACACGCCGGGCAGCGCGCTGACCGATTTCAAAAAATCGGCGGTGGTGCCGGCCAGGGCGTGGGGCGCGATGCCGTCTTCCTCGGTGAAGCCGTAAGCGAGTTCCCACTGGGTGCTCACCTTGCCCGCAGGCGACACCTGTGCCCGACGGCGTGTCAGCCAGCCCCTTACGTCGGCCTCATCAAAAGTGTCGGGGTAGTCCTGATCGGCCTCGATGAGGCTGTACAGGATGCGCCCCAGGGCCTCCTCGTGCGGCAGGCCCTCGCTGTGGATGGTAAACAGAACGGTGTGCATACAATCTTGCTGGGCGATTAGTGACCGAGGATGATTTGCTCCACCTGCCGCCGGGCTTCGGCCAGTAATTGCCGACCTTCGGATTGGAGGGATAGGGCTTGCTGACGCTTTTGGTCAGTCACTCGAATGATTTCATCCTGAACGTCGCGAGGAGGAACAGGAATCATCAGGCTGTCGATATCTTCCGGTTGCAATCGGGGGAGCGTATTTCCGGACATCATGTGCCGAGTCTGCTGTACGATTACCTTCGATTGGAGAAAAGCGGCCAAAAATTGATTATCAACAACTTGGGAGTTTAAAACCACAAACTCAGTAGAACAATATCCTCTGAACGTAGCGTACCAAACCTTGTTAAGATAGGGGCGAAGTTTTGCATACAAAACCCATCCTTCTTCAAAATATAGCGCCGTTCCAAAATCGCTCTTTTCATCAGATTTTACCAAAGTACCGCTTCCGCTTTCTACGTTTTCTAAACCGATATATGGTAATTGATGCAAATTTTCAGTAGTAATAATCCTCTTGTTATCTGAGATATGGTAGAGCCGTTGAGCCGGATACTTCCCTCCCATTACGGCCTGGGTTGCCTTTGTCCGTTCCGGGTGAAAATACTCCGGGTCCATCCTTCCCCCCGTCACTTCCGACATTTGGCGGAAAAACACCCGCTCCTGCAAGTCACCCTTGCCCGGCGGCGGCAACTCGATGCCGAGGGTGGAGAGCAGGTAGTCGTCGGTGGAGGAGAGCAGGGCAGCGGCGGCACGGTCTTTTTCTCTAATCGCGGCAACAGTTTCCCTGAATACTTCCAATATCTCAGACTTAAAAACAATTGGGATTGACTTCAAACCTCCATAGTCCAATGCGGGACGTGTACCACCTACTGCCCGACGGCTGGCTAATTTTTCTCCAATATCAGAGTTCAAAAATGAGGCTATAATTTCACTGGTTTCTCGATTGTCGGTTTTGATTACGACGATGTGCTGGTTGATGTTTCCCTCAAATCCCAAAGGAGGTACGCTTGCAACGGCCATACGACCAACTCCTGTGATTTTAACCAGAAGGTCGCTCTCTGACACTTGGCTTCTTTTAAGGTAGCTTTGATGGGTTTCCTGATTGATAAATTTCAGGTCATTTAGAATCAGTTGATTGGTTGGACTTAGATTTTGAACTCGAATAAATGGAACGCCATCTTCTGAATTTGAATAGTATTTTTCTTCTTCCTGAACAGATGGCGTAGCCCCGCCGGCCATGCTATTTATAAAATCACCAAGGCGATACGAAGTTTGATTTTTGACTTGCTCCTCTAATTTTAGCAATTCCGGAATGTAGTAAAATGGGTCAAACCTCCCCTCCATTTCGCCCCGATTTAACAAAAACACCTTGTTTTCGTCCAAACCGGGGCTTATGCGAAAAAAGCGGCATCGCGGCTGTTGGCGTGGATGTGCCGGATGTATTCGGCCAATTGGGGGGCGATGTCGTCGAGTTCGTTGCGGCCCGCGGCACGGCCGGTGGCGTCGTAGCCGATGTTTTCGGCGATGGCCATGAACACGCGGTAGTCGTGGATTTGGGCGCCGAGTTCGCGGCGGCGGGTGTCGTCGAGGGTGTCGCGCAGGTCGTCGAGGCGGTCGCGATAGCGGGCGTTGAGGTCTGCCTTCCACTGTTTGTAGCCCTCGGATTTTTGGATTTCGCGCTGTTGGGGTTTGGGCAGTTGGGCGTAAGGCGCGGGCAGGTCGAGGTAGGTTTCGAGACCTGTGCCGGCGTTTAGTTCAGCGTCTTTTTCGGCTTCGAGGGCGCGCCAGGCGGCCTCGGCCTCGGGCCGCGCCCAGATGCTGTCGGCCAGGCGGTCTTTGAGGGCTTTGATGGTTTCGGTCTGCTCTGCGGATAGTTTTTGGAGGAAAAGGACGCTGCTTTTCACGCCCGCGCCGGTGTGGGTGAAGGTGGTTTGAGGCAGCGAGACGACGGCCACGAGGCGGTAATGCTCTTCTATCCAGTCGCGCACTTCCTGCTGGCTGCTGTTGGTGAGCACGCCGTCGGGCACCACGATGGCGAGCATACCGCCGGGCCGCAGGAAGTTGTGGCACTGCTCGATGAAGAGTACCTCGGTGCTTTGGGTTTCGCGGGGGCTGCGCAGGTGGCTGCCTTTGAGGCGGCTGTCAATCCAGTTGACGGCGCGGAATCCGAGGCCGTAGTTTTTGAGGTAGGCTTGTTCGGCCTGTTTCACCACCGAGCCGAAAGGCGGGTTGGTGAGGATGAAATCGAAGGCGCCGAAGCGGAACCGGTCGTTTATTTTTTGCATCTCCGAGTCGGGCGCCAGTCCGTCGAACGCGATGACGTTGGTGTGGCCGTCGTCGTGTATTTTCATGTTCATTTTGGCGGTGCGGGCGATGCCTTCGGAGATTTCGATGCCATAGAGTTTGGTTTTGGCAAAGTTGTGCCAGTAGTCTTTTTCGATGGTATCGGAAGCGATGGCGCCTCCGGCGCGGAGTTTTTTGGCGGTTTCGCGCATTTTGTTGAGGACATAGAGCAGGAAGCCCCCGGAGCCGCAACTGGTGTCGAGCACCATGTGGCGGTTTTCGATGGGCAGCACTTGCACGATGAAATCCACGACCGGGCGCGGGGTGAAGTACTGGCCGAAGTCGCCCCGGAAGAAGTCGGTCATGAAAGTCTCGAAGGCCCGGCCTTTGCTGTCGAGGTCGGTGGCGAGCATATTGACGCGGGAGAGGTAGCCGACGATGGTTTTGAGTTCGGGCGGGCTGAGCCGGATGGCTTCTTTGAACACTTCGGGGTCTTCGCGGCGGCCTTCCTCGTACACTTTCATGATGCGCTGGTAGAGCGTGTCGGCGCTCTCGCCCGTGAACTCTTGGAAGTCGTAGGGGGTGCCGGGTTTGCGGTATTTGGCCTGCTCTTCGTCCCAGAGTTTGCAAAAAATCACTTTGTCAAACTCGTCGAAAGCCTCCGAGGGGTTGCGTTTGCCGCCCGCCCAAAGGGATTGGTGCGCCTGCTGGAAAATGCGGGTGAGTTCGGATTGCTCCACTTCTTCGAGGTCGAAGGCCTTGGCCCCGTGCTCGTCCATGCCGCCCTTGTAGTATTTGGCTTTGGTCTTGCCTTTTTCGCCATAGAAGGGCAGGCGGGCGATGATGTTGGCCTCGCGTTCGAGGGGCGCGAAATCGCGCACGTTGTAGGCGATGGATTTCAGGCCGCTGGTGACCAGCAGGAAAGGCGCATTGAGCGAATTGGCGTTGCCAAATCCCTGTTCGATGGCCTGCACAAACTCGGCATCCGAGACCGCTTGCTTTTTGCATTCTACCACGATGTGCGGGGTTTTGCAATCGTCGTCGTCGAAGATGACGATGTCGGCCCAGTCGTTGGGCGTTCGGCGCGGCACTTGTACCTCCAAACGGACCCGGCTGACCGGATACTTGTAGTCCAAAATCAGCTCTACAAATGTTTCAGCGCGGACAAGTTCCTCCGGGTCTTTGAAGCCATAGGTTTTCGGGTCGGGCAGCAGATAAGTAATGCGGGAACGGTCGTCGTTGAAACGGATAAGACCGTGTTGTTCGCCAAGGGTGAGGATGTCGGACATGGGCAGGTAGGTGTCGTATTTGGATGTATTGTGGTGCTCGGTTTATGTGAACGTTGAGTTATACCGGCCACATTGAGGCAGTCACCGTCGGCCAAGTGAAGGGCACGGGCATTTCTTCGCCGCCCTGTATATTGGTTTCGCCGCCGCTAATGAATTTTAGAAGTGCGTCACTTTTCATTTTATTTGAATTTGGACTCGACTCATATCTCGAACAGCAGCCGATGGTTGCCTGTTTTGATTTCGAGGATGGTGTCCTGAAAACCGTCGGCAGGTTCGAGATAATAACTTTTGGTTGCCCCCGCATTGATTACCCCGTTTGTTGTTTCGACGGGTCGCCATTCTTCTGTCTGCGCATTTCTTTTTGAGAAAACCCCAATATCATACCCATTGAGCAATCTGGTTACAGGTCCCATATTCTCAATCGTCAGTTTAAAAGAATCGTTCTCTGCATCAACTTGAATTTGAAGTGATTGCCACTCAATTGTTTGACCCAGATTGGCCCAATCAATTGTTTGGTGATCTTCGCCAAGCAGCCGTTTGACCAAGGCATCCACATTGGTGTATGGGTTGCTCAGATAAGGTTCAATCTCGTTGTGCGGTACGGTGTACCGAAGCCATGCGGCATTTTCGTACGCTTTTTCCCGATATTCAGCTTCGACCAAGCGGTTGAAAAAATCTTGAAAATCATCATTGCGGATTTTTGTGGAGCCCGTCAGGTACTGGTTAACCCGTAAGTACCCTGACACACAGCGAACGCCCCAGCAATCGTCGGCATGGAGACCTGAGCCACATTCTAAATAGTGCCCCTCCTGGTCTTTACATTCCGATTTGACAAATTCAGTAGCATTTCGCTCAAAATGCAGTAGTATCCAATGCTCAAAGGCGATACTGGAAAAAGCAATATTGACTGTTTTGCCATTGACCGGCTCGCGGGCAAGACTGAAAGCGTGACCATGAGCGGGGTGGCCGTTCCGGTCAAAAACAGCCCATGCTTCTTCAAAAGTATCATCTTTAAGCCCGTCACGGGCTTCTTTTACAAAATTGGCCGGGGTCTGTCTCCAAGTGTATTGTCGCTCAATTTCGTCGGCTTCTTCGGGAAGTGGTACTACTTTCAACTGCCGTTTTTGTCGCGGCGATTTGTGCGGAGGCGTTGTATCTTCTTGTTCCACATCGCTACGGGGTTTTGGCCGTATTTCTATTTCCTCCCACACCTCATTTTCAAGGGCTATCCTTCTCAACACGGCAAAATATTCCGGTTCGGTCACCGAGCCTTCACAGACGACGAGCATATTCCTTCGAAGCGTGCGGGCTTTTCTACTCATGGTTGAAAATGGATTCGATGTCTTCGATTTTAGGCAACCCACCGAATTTTCCAGCCATGTACCATTTGTCAAATGGCACATCCTCCCGCACACCGTCGAAATCCTGGGCGGAGAATAATTCGGTCTCTCCGTATTGATTTTTTTCGGTAAACCAAATCTGGTCGGTTCGGAACATATCCCGATCCAACAGGGTAACCTCGTGCGTAGCAAAAATCAGTTGTGCATGATTGGGGTTGGAACGCGAATTGGAGAAAAGTTGCACGAGGAATTTTACCAATTTCGGGTGGAGACTGTTGTCGAGTTCGTCGAACACCAGGACACCACCTTGTTCCAGTTTTTCAAGAATAAGCCCGCCACGCCAAAAAAGCGCTCTTGTGCCTTCCGATTCTTCATCAAAGGGCAGCCTTTCATCTCCAACTTCTTGACCGGCGTCATATACTTTATGGACGCCATAGACCATGGTGTTCAAGCGGGTGCTTCCCAGCGTTTTACGTACTGTTTCTCCATTTCTTCCAACGAGCCGTTCCCGCTCCTCCGACTGCAAAAGTTCAAGACTATCAATTTTTGTATCGGCCACCCTGATTAGTTTTTCCAGCCTTTTTAATATTGGCTGATGGTCGGATTCGGAGAGGGTCTGAGAAACCTGGCGCACCTGCATATTGTTGGAAGCTCCTCGCACCGCATTGCTGACATCAATGGAATTAAAATATACATATACCTTGGTCAGCAACTCATGGGGCGTATCAGTGCCGAATTTGTTCAGCGCCAACTGATTATTGAATACTTCAATTTCTTTGTTGCCGAAGTTTTTTCCCAGTTTTATTTTATGCAACAAATCTTGCGGCCCACCGTGACGCTCGAAAATGCGTTGGGTTTGGCCTTTCGGTGAAAAAACCAATTCTTCTTCTAAAATCTGTGTAAGGTTGAAAGCGACTTTGTACCGATACTTCACTTCCTCAAATACAAATGTCAGTTCAAAAACGGTCGGCTCGGCGACTGTATTTGTGGAGAAGAGAAAAGGATTGTAGCTTCTTATGGGACGGCCGGCGCCGGAAATCCGGCGGCTTATCATTTGAATCAAGTTACCCAGGGCCTTAATGAAGTTGCTTTTTCCCGAAGCGTTGGCACCATAAATCAGGGCAGTTTTCAACAGACGGACAGAACCGCCATTCGGGAGACTAACTTCAAAAACATTTTCGCCCTTGATTTTGGAAGATTCCGCGATCAAAGAGAAAACCTGGCGATTTTTGATGGAGCGAAAATTTTCTACTGCAAATTCGAGTACCATTTTCCCGATTCTGTTTATTTTTGAAAATTATTCCCAAAATTACGCCAAATTTGGATTATTCATATTCTTATTAAATTATTTTTTGTAAAAAATTCTTTGTCTACTCCCCCACCCTACCCTCTCTGCAACGCCTCCACCGCCTGCCGCAATTTCAGCAGCGGGCCGTCGTACTTTGCCTTGACTTCCTTAAAAGCCTCGGGCTTCATGGCTTCGATCTGGTGGATGACGGCATGGCGCATAGGTTTGTTTTCGCGCCAGGTGTCCATCGGGAGCTCGGCATCGAGGGTGAGGCCGGTTTGAGCTTCGAGCGACTGGCGGACGGGGGCGTTGGCCATGATTTTGCTGACAGCCTCGCCGGCGAGGAAAGCGTCGGCGTTGGTCAGTTCGCGGATGACTTCGTTGGCCGCGGCGCGGCGGTCGGCTTCGAGGTCGGCGAGTTGTTCGAGGAATTCTTGTAGTTTCTTGGCCGACTTTTCGGCATCGCTTCGTTTCTTTTTGCCGGTTTCCTCCTGCTCATCGGTGTAGCCGCTGCGCAAGGCTTCGATGAAGAAGCCTGCCACATTTTTCAATTGCTGGGCGTTTTTGGCGCGGCGGGTGACACGGACGGCCTGGGCGACTTGTTCATCCGTTGCCGAGGTGAGCAGGGACAGGAAAGCAGTCGGGGTGACCCCGAAGCCCTGTACTACTTCCTCCTGGTATTTTGTAAAAATCAGGTCTACCGATGAAGGTTCGGATGCCTCGGCGGCGATGGCGGCAGGGTTGTTGGAGAAATCGGGAAACGGCAATTGCGGGAGTATGGCCGCTTTCGGCTCTTCGCCGCGCATCCGGCGCAGCTCATCGTCGCTTTTGCGGTGGAAACGGAATCGGAGCGCCACTACCTTTTTTCCCTGTTTTTCCCGAATGATTTCAGAGACACTGAGGTCAGTGTGCAGGTTGATGTCCTCTATGGCGGGCTGGATGATTTTTTGGTAGAAGTTGGCGAAGTGCGGGTACTCGGTGGTGAGTTCGAACATTCGCTTCATTTCTTCAAATTCGAGGGTGCGTTCGCCGATGCTTTCGTATTGTTTCAACAATTCGTACACGCGGACGGGGTAGGCGCCGAGTTTGACGATGTTGCGCAAGTCGTAGGCCGTGAAGTTGCTTTTGAGTTGCAATAACAGGGGCTTCATGTCGGGGTCAATGGTGATGTCTATGTACTCCTGGGACTCGGTGCCGCTGCGGCCCTGCTCGCCTTCGGTGAGATAGTTGATGCTGCGGATGATGTGATATTCGGTCTCACGCTGGAATCCGTTGTCCTCGTTGCTGATGTTGAACACCTTGCGGATAAGGCTGCGCGCGGCATCGCGCAGGAAGGCGTAGGACTGGCCGGAACGAAGACCGAAAGACTTAATGACCTCTCGATACCAGATGCGGTACACTTTAAAATCTTCGTCGTCACGTTTGATGTTGGAGAGCACGGAGAGGAAGATGCGGGTTTCCCACACGTCGAATTTATACCGCGCCTCGATCAACTGGTTGGACTTTTTGATTACGACAATGCCCTGATTTTTCCTGGTGTATTTGGCCATAACTATACCCGTTTTGGAATGCTTGCCCGGATAGCGGCAGCTAACGTACTGGTTTGGCGCAATATGTAACTACATTGGGAGATACTTTTTTTCCAATGTAGTTATATTTGGAGGGACAACAGCCATTTTTTCGGCGATTTCTTCCAAAGGAGTTACAATAAGGGGCTAAATGAAGCCGGTAGATCGGAAATTCACTCCAAAGTGGTTATGTCTGGCTGTCTGGCCGCTATTTTTTGTCCCAATAAGGTTATACTTAGACGAGTTTCATCGGCAATTTGTTCCAAAAGAGTTATACTACGGCATATTTACGTTCCAAATTAGTTACTTTTAAAAATGGCGCGTTCTGATCATTCCAAAAAAGTTATAGTTAATTCCCAAATTGGTTATAGTTTTTCTTACAAAACGGTTATAGTTATGCATAAAGATTGAGGGCTACATTCAATTCAGGGGGAATAACAGCGCATCGAGCCGTGAATCGCAGAGGGCAAAAAACCTACGAGCATCAGATATTTGGCGCAAACGCCCGTTTTTAGGCATTGCATCAGACTCGAAGCAATTCAGTTACACTTGCTCCCAAAAGAGTTATAGCATTGTCCCAATTCGGTTAGAAAAAGTCCCAAAAAGGTTAGCCTTGCATCCAAAAGAGTTATGGTTTGTTCCAAAGTAGTTAGAGTTGCCCTTGTAAAACATTGATTTTCAAGCGATTGCCGTCACCTAAAAATATTAAAAGACTTAAAAAATTACAACATCAAATTTTTAAAACGAATTGTGGTGGTGATGTTTTCTTTTTGAATTAATTGTTTTTTTGTTTTGTCTCCCCCCAAATTGCGCGCAGCCCCCCACCAGAAAAAGGTTGAATCGGGATGGATAGGATGTTGAAGGATTGGAAAGACGTGGGCGAAACATCAGTTTCGCCGTACAGGGCCTACTGCCGCGTCGTAGCGACGGGAGGCCACAACGGTTCGCCGTCGAAGCGGCGAAGTTGCCAGAGGCTGGGTTGGGTTTCGTCGAGGATGTAGCGGAAGATCGTGGTTTTCTCCCGCTCCGTCACTCGAAACCAGTGCTCGCCGCCCATTTGAATCAGAAAGCATTTTTGGTTGCCGACAATGTGCTGCTCCGTGCCGAGGTGCAGAAGCCGGTCTTTGCAGTGCCAGTAATGCTCAATGCTCACCTGCCGACCCTGAAACAGGGTGTCGGGCAGTATCTGCCGGTAGAAAAACGGCTTTGGCGCGATGGCGAAGGTTTGCAGCATCGTGTGATCGTCTGGCGCGGGTGGCCGGGCGAGCGCAAAGTCGGGAATGTCGGCGACGGGATCGCCGCGGCGGAAAATCAGTTGTAGGTGAGCCGATTGGCGGTCGTAGAAGTCGAGGCGCTGGACGGCGAGTTGGCCGTTGCCTGTGACGACGAACCAATGGCGACACTCGAAGGAAACGGGGACGGTGAAGGGACCTCCATCGCGTGAGGTTCGGTAGGTGCCGGCGTGGACGAGCAGATTGTCCAGCTCCAAGTATCGCTCGATGCGAATTTGTGCCGACCGGCGGATGGCGGTTCGGCGCGTGAGTCTGCGGGCTGACAATTCGTAAGGTTCGGGCAGGCGGTATGCCTGGGCTTCCCAGCCGACGGAATCGCTGAAAGGGACGGCGCGATGGAATTGTTGAAGCCAGTCGGGTAGGCGGGCGGAATCGCCCCTCCCCCACCCTACGCGGGCGGATTTGCAGCCGATGGTCAATATTGATACCGCTGCGAGCAAAACAAGGGTCGTTTTCATAGTCAGAGTTTGTTTCGTTGAAGGAACAGGTTGACGGCGCCGACGATGAAACCGGCGGCCAGGCCGCTTTCTTCGGCAGATACGCCTTGCGTTTGTATGCGGCGGATGTGCGGCGCGGTGATGGCGGCAAGCTCCGAATAGCCGGGGATGGCCGACAGGCTGCCGAAACGGGCATTGAGCGACTGCGCCGTTTGCACGAAATGGGGATACTTGGGATTGGTGAAACTCCGTTCCGCGACGGCGTTGACGATGAAGGTGTCGAGCACGGTGAATTCCATAATTACCTAATTGTATAATTAGAAAAGTGAAGTTTGTACCGCCAGGTTGTGGGCTTGCATTTGTTCCAACATGGCTTTTACTTCTTCCATCAGGCGGATTTTCAGGTCGCGTTCTTCCGGTTTCATCTGACCGAGCAAGACTTTCCGGTTGTACACCCGGTCGCGCCAGTTGAGTTCGGTTTTCAGTTCCTTGATATGGGCAGAGAGGCCGCAGATGCCGGGCGGATACGGGGAGTCGGCAGGCTTTTTGTTTTCGTGCAGCCACATCAGCACCTCGTGTACCTGGGTCATCAGGGCGATTTTGTTTTCGGCACTTTTCGGGGTCATCAGGCGTTCGGCGATGCGACGGGGATAGACGTCTTTGCGCATCCGGATTTCGGTGAATACCTCGGCGAGGTGTTCGGGTCGGACGGTGGGATTTTTAGTCATGGCTGAACAGGTTTGGGCTTGTTGACAAGACTTGGCATTTTTGACACTCTTGACAGATTTGACGGTTTTGACAGAGAAAAAAGAAAGTGTATTTATTTTTCTACTGTCAAGAATTTGGGGTGTCAAGACTTGTCAAACTTGTTCAACACGCTGATTTACAAATATTTAATTCAAATACGACTGTCAAAAACTGTCAAGGGATTGGCGACACAACTCCGGTGTCAAATGCAGCAGGCGCCTGGCTTATGCTGTCAATTTTGATCGGAGAGGCGATCCTGCTGGGCGCGTTCCTCGGCTTCCCGCAGGTTGGTCTTCTGGCGGATTTTTTCGTGCGACCAAACGTGCCCGGTTTTTTCGGCGATGCGGCGGTAAGAGTAGCCTTGTCGCAGGAGGTCCATGCAGCGTTCGAGCATATCGCGTTCGAATTCTTCGCGGTCGGTGATGGACAGGTGGATAGATTCGACGGTGGTGCCGTCATATTCCCAAATCAGGTTGGGGCCGGACTTGGCCACGGTGAAAGTGGCGACATTTTCCTCAGTGAAGACTTTGATGCCTTTGCGGTTTTTGATGTGCTTGATGTAGCGTTTGTGCGAGTCGAGTTTGGAAATGCCAATACCAATGACGTTGGTGGCGAAATTGGACAGAGCCTTGGCGCCGGCCAGGTGGCGGGCTTCGAGCGGCTCGGCGGTGTTGCGCTTGGGGGTGTGGGCCACAACCAAGACCGAAACGGCATAGCGGCGGCTGATGGTCATCAGTTTGCGGACGAAGGCAGTGGCGATGCCGGGGTCGTGCGATTCGGAGACGAGCCAGGAGAGGTTGTCAATGATGAGCAATTCGGGGTGCTCGAACTCGACCAGCGTTTCAATCTGCCGCATGATTTTCAGGTCGAGGTCTTTGAGGTCTTCGCACTCGGGGTTGATGTCGGCGCGGAAAAAATTGTCGCTGAACCGGTGGAAAGCCTTTGTGCGCTCTTTTGAAAATTCGGCCTCCACTTCTTCGCTATACCGGTCGGCCACGTCTTCATCATCCAACTCAAAGTCGAGGATGATGGTCTTTTTGCCCTCTGTGCATTCGTTGTAAAATTCCGGCCCGACAAAGGCCGAGCGACCCGCGGCCACGGCATCGCCAATCTGGAAAGCGAGGATGGATTTGCTGCATCCTTCATCACCAAAGATGAAACACACGTCGGACTCGCGCAGCAGGCTGCCCATGAGGTGGCGGCGTGGTTTGGCCTGTGCGCCCTTTACCACAACTTCGGTCATGCTGCGGATGCGCAGCAAAGCGGTCGGATTGACCAACTTGGTGCCGAGGTGCATTTGGTCATAGAGGTCGAACACGTCCTCTAATTCGTAGGCACGGCGGATGGTCTCCGAGCAGCGGCGGATCAGCTCTCGTATTTTCTGCAACTGATAGAGCATCCGCACATGGTATTCGAGATGCGCGGTACTGGCAACCCGGCCTGTCATTTCGACCAGGCGATACGAGCCGCCGACAGTATTCTCCAATTTGTTTTTCCTAAGCCAGTCAGTCACCGTCAGCAAGTCAATAGGCGCGCCTTGTTCGTGGAGGTTGTGAATGGCGCGGAAAACAATCTGGTGCGCTTCGAGGTAAAAGGTTTCTTCCGTGCAGATGTGCCGGATCCGGCCAAAGGCATCGCGTTCGAGCATCAAAGCGCCTAACACCGCTTCCTCGGCGGGCAGGTCTTGCGGGGGTAATTTGCCAAAAACGTAAGCGGAAAGATTTTCGCCTTCTTTGCGGATGGCTCGAAGGACTTGAAGGCGTTTTTTCTCGTCGAGGCCGAAGGATTCGAGCAACTGCTCGAATCCGCGTGGGGCGCCGGGATGCGGTTTGGCAGGCTGACTGCGTTGCTGCTTTGCCATGATGAATAGATTTAGCGGTTAGAAAAGCATAACCATGCCGTCGTTACGACGGGCTAAATCCGCAGTCAGAGGCTCCCACCGGGCCTTATGGCGAAAAATAACAGCAGGTTTATCCGCTATCCCGTATTTTTGCGGTGGCTTTTTTGCATGCAGCGGGATATGCGAATATCTCCTGTGTGTGAGGGGGGGACGGTAGGCTACCGTTCCCCTTTATTGTTTTTGTTTCCAACAGTGGTGCGCGCGCCGCTGACTTGCGGCCAACATTTGATAGACAAGTACGGAAATAATGCCCGTATCTTTGCTTTGCAAATAGTTGTACTGTATCACGGTACAGCGAGGAAAGGTTGACGCGCTAACGGGTGCGTTGGCCTTTCCAGTTTCGAGGGGTTTTGTTTTACAAAAATATTGACAGCCAAACGATTGAGTTGTTAAAATTGGTGTTGATATTG
Organism: Saprospiraceae bacterium; assembly: GCA_026129545.1. Classification (NCBI taxonomy): domain Bacteria; kingdom Pseudomonadati; phylum Bacteroidota; class Saprospiria; order Saprospirales; family Saprospiraceae; species Saprospiraceae bacterium. The sequence continues at coordinate 65,516 of JAHCHX010000007.1, read as the reverse complement.
GGCAAAACTGTCTTTTCAATTCGTGAACGCTACCTGTTGCCGTGTCAGTCGGACAAAACGACGAAACGCAAGTAGCCGGTGAAGACCGGAATCTCGGGTTGTTTGTCACCTTGCTTTCTCTCCCATTCTACGGATTTTTCCCTGTAACGGTTGGTATCGTCGGCTTGGATTTCCCGGATTTCCGCGCGGAGTATTTCAATTTCTCCGGCAGGGTCGTCGGGGTTTTTCACCTTTTCCCACTCCTGCATCTCGCGGCGGATGCGTTCGTATCGAGCCACATCCGAAGTGCCGATGGCCTCTCCTTGTCTGCGCAGTTCGCGGATGCGGCGCTGCGCCTCGCGGTACTCCCCTGCCCTTTCTTCGTATTGGTATTGCAACATGGCAATCCGGCGGTTCAGCGTATGAATACGCGGGCTGCTTTGAAAACGAACGCTTGACAACCCATTGGCGCTGTTTTCCCCATAATCGTTGTCTATGGGGCGCACACGGAGCGCATCAAGATAGTCGTCTTTGAAGTGATAGCCGATTTCGGGCGTGATGCCGCCCGCCGCTTCAAACTGAACGTTGGAATGGATTTCCACGCTCATCAGTTTTTTGCCCAGCAACAGGCGGTTGAGGCTGTCGGCGCTGACGCTGACAAAAGCCGTGTCTTTGAAAGCGAAATGTCGCCCGGTGTGCATCGGTACGACCCGCTGCACTTCCACTTCCGCCTCGTTGATGTGGTGAAACTTGCCCGCATCCATCAACAGAATGCGGGAATGGGTGGCTTCGAGACAAAAGCCCTTGCCGTGCCGCTGCTCGGTGCCGGTGCGGTACCAATACTCGACTTCGAGCATATCGTCGGACTTGTGGAACTCGCTGGAAACGTGCTTGATGGTGCCGAACAGTCGGTTGTAAGAAGTCCAGAATCCGTTTTTGAAAAGTGGAACGAGAAACACGCCGCACAAAATGGCTACGCAGAAAAAAACGGTTTCATGGCGGATGTTGCCGGTCTCGAAACGGTAGCGCGGATCGCCGGGGATGACGCAGGCCGATTTGTGAAAGGGATAAAACAGTTTGACCCCGTTGACGGTACACATATCGAGGATAATGTGGCTCAGATAACCCCAGAAAAAGAACCAGGTGAGGCTGGTATGCCCGGAAACGGCTCGTTCGGCAAAGGCGAAAATCAAGGTGAGCACGATGAGCGCCGCGACCGAGTGGGTGAGTGTTCGATGACCGTAGTGTCGGTTGAGCCAATAAGAAAGCGGCCCTACTACCCGGCCCACCGGGCTGGAAGTATTGTCCACGTCGGGCAAGACGGCTGCCGCAAGCGTTACCGCGATGTACCAGGGGGAAGCCAGCAGGTTGATACCGCTGATGGTGGCCCCAAAAACGCCGGTGAACACGGCGCCGCCGACAATGTGGTTGGGGAGCGTCATGGAACAGAATTTTCGGAATTATGGAATTTACAAAATTTGTCTGGCGCTCGGTCAGACGTATTTTCTTTTTGTCTGGCGGAAGATGGGGCGACCAAAGAGCAGGAACAGCAAGGCTGCGCCGCCGATGAGTTTGTAAGCGCCGGTATCTTCGTCGCCGAGTTCGCGCCCGACGTAGCGCAGTATCATCAGGCAGGAAAGCAGTACGACAAAGGGCACGGTCATATCAATATCGGGCGTGGCGGCGGTGTGGTTGATGGTGCGCATCACCTGAAAGTCCACGCGGTCTTCCTTGCTGTACCGCTCGCACATTTCTATGATAAACAATGGGTTGCCACCGGTTTGGTCGTACACGTGGTTTTGGTACGCTTCCCAGTCCCCCACCCTATCGGCAAAGTCGCTGGACATTCGTTCGATGAGTTCCAGAGATTCCGGGCGGCTCAGGGGTTTGAGTTCTATTTTTTGAAAGTTCGAGAGCCAGGTCGCTTGTGAAATGGGAACGACCCTCGCCGCAACAATCAAGTGGAAATGGTTTTTCATCCGTTCCAAAATGCGGATGGCCGTAGGTGTCAGGTGGTCGGCGCGGTCAATGATGATGGTATATTCCTGTGGTTGGGTGATATTTACCAAGACTTCGTGGAGGCGTTTTTCGCTGTCCTTCATCACAATTTGGCCAAGGTCATCCCGGTTGACGAGCGCGTTGCCGTCGCGATCCTGGTTGGAATACACGGCTGCGACCACCGCGTCTTTATCTTGGTCGTAGAGTTCCAACACGAGGCCGGCAAGGACTTTTTTGCCACGCGTCATGTCGTCCACGCGGAGCATTTTTCCTGCATTATAGTTTTCGAGCAAGTGCGATTTGCCGATGCCTTGCGGACCGGTGAGTAGCACGTTTACCTTTTTTTCGCAGAGTTCGACCAATTTGGCAAGTTCGGCTTTGCGCCCGATGATAAACTGGGTTTTCTCACCGCGCCGGGTCGGCAGCACATGGACGCGTGGTGCGGGAAAGTGGCGGCGGTAGAGCCTGCGCCACCACGATTGGCGGTCAATGCGCTGTACCGCTTCGCGCAACTGGATTTCGGGGACGTGGGCATAGATTTCGGTGGTGCTGCTTTTTTTGTGGCCGAGCAAACGGCTGAGCCGCAGCATGTCCACGCCTTCCGCAGCGAGGCGGGTGGCGTAGGTGTGGCGCAGGCTGTGGGGGCTGAATTTGCCATGTGAATAGCGGCGGATCCGCTTTTCTATTTGTCGCGGGTTGATGCCTTTTCCGGTTTTGCTGCCGCGCCCGGCAGGAAAGATGTAGGCTTCCGGGTGGCGTTCTTTCATGTCATAGACCCAGCGTGCGAGCTCGTCGAGCGTCCGGGAAGGAACCGGAATAACGCGCCATTCTACGTTTTCCCGCTTTTTCAGGCTTTTTACATGGAGCAGGGCTTTCGGGAAGTCAATGTGGCTTACCTGGATGCTCGCCACTTCACCACGGCGCAGACCACAATCCAACATGAGCAGAGAAATGAGGCGGTATTTACGGTTGCGGATGTTGGACAACAGACCTTCCTGTTCCTCAGCGCTGAGGAACTTTATTTTTCTGTGGGTATCCAGATTCGCCACCATAACAGGTTTTGTTTTAAGTTTTGCCCTGCGATACAGGAATAGGAATACACAAAGTTTAGGAAATTTTCCCAAATCAAAAAATTCACTTCGGGCCGACGGGGGGTACGGGGGGATGTCATAATGCGGTTAATGACACCCTTTTTTTCGGGACAAAAGGTGTCATTTTGGTGAGGAGGTGCTGACAAATTTTTTGTTTTGAAAATGGCGCTGTTTGCCCGGTGCGTGGCAACGGGCAAAAATGGATGTGACTGACGGGAGGATGGCCTGTGGTAGCAACAGGGACGTGATGGCGGGAAACAAAAGCCCTCGTGCATCCATCGGGACACACGAGGGCATCGAGGCGGCTGAGTTGGGTGTTCAGCCTTAGATCAGGTCGCGCTCGACGAGGGCGCGGACGTAGGCCATCTTGTCGGTCTTTTCGCGGACGCAGCGGGCGCCGAGGGCGATGAACACGCTTTCGGGAAGGTCCACGGAGACCCGGATGAGGCGCTCGGCCTCGCGCGGCTTGGGCTTGCGCCCTCTCCTACCCTGCTCCTGGGCTGAACGAGGTTCGGACTCAACTACGGGTTTAGGTGGCGATGCAGCGGCCGGCTGCGCGGCAGATTTGACCGGCTGCTCGTTTTTGGGCGCGTGAACTTCGCGGGCCATGGCTTCTATTTCTTCGGGCGAGACTTTGCTGGCCGGTTTCACGGTTTGGAGGAAGGTATCGAAATTTTTCTTGGCCATGCGTGATACGGAATTTAAGCGGTGAAGGCTTGGGGAACAACTCGCAGCGTTCTGGACAGATGCGCCGGCGTTACAAAGGTAATTATATGATTACCTAATTACCTAATTAAAATATTAGGAAATTGCGGGCGCTCCTCAGGCGCTGACCTGTTCGAGCAGTTCGAGGACTTCGTTGGTAAGGGCCTCAATTTCGGCGATGGCCTTCTTGTCCTGCATTTCGGTGACGCCAAGGCCGGTGAGGTTGGCTTCCTTGTAGGCGACGCGGTGCGCCACACGGGATTCGAGTACCGGCACTTCGAGGCGGTCAATAGCTTGGTAGATGGTGCGGTTGACGATCGCTTTGCTGTCGTATTCGTTGAGCAGGATGCCGAGTCCGGCGGTCTCGATGCCGCGCCGCTTCTGGATGGCGCGGGTGTCGTTGTAGCGCAGGAGGAATTTTTCGAGCGCGCCGAAATCGTTGCCGCTGGGCATCACGGGTACGACGACGAAATCGGCTATCAGGACGATTTTGGTGGTGATTTCGGAGAGCGCCGGAGAGCCGTCTATGATGACGACATCGAAGTCATCGGCAGCCTCGTTGGCTTTGGTGGCAAGGTTGTCTTCGTTGACCAGGAAAACAGCAATAGGTTCGAGGCCGTTGCCGTTGCGCCGCTCGCTCCATTCGAGGGTGGAACGCTGCTCCGTGTCGGTGTCAATGATGCACACGGACTTGCCTCCTTGCCAGATGCTGACGGCGAGGTTCTGGCTGATGGTGGATTTTCCGACTCCGCCTTTGAGATTGGCGACTGCGATGATAGACATAGCGTGAAAATTGTTTAAGTATGATTGCTGTTGGTATGAATTGCCGGGCAAAAGTAAGACATTTTGTAATTAGGTAAGTAAAAGAGTATTTAATTATTTACTTAAAAAATTAAATAATTACATGATTATGTAATTAAGGAAATGCCAAAACCAAGGACGCATGAAAGGCTAAAAGGCCACAAAACCCATTCGTGCCGAAAAAGATACTCCCACCGCTATCGTTTTTGCCGTCAGATTTGCCCGCCATCGAACGATTCGCCCATTTCTCGCACAAAGGGGCGATGAGGAAAGAAAGTCGCTTAGAACGAAAATTAGGGCCTGTTTTGAAAATGGCCTTTCGGGCGTCCGACTTGCCCGGCGTGTGTCGGGGTACAGCATTCCATGCACTTTTTGATTACTTAATTAAGTGATTATTTAATTGGGTAATTACATAAAAAGATATTTTTCTCACTTTCGCCGATGACAGAGGTGACTTTTTTGGAACGGTTGGGCCGACGGTACGAATTTAATGATACGTTTTGGTAAGTGTGCAATTACAAAAATGACAGCAGACCAGTCGGGTGGGGCAGGGATGGGTGTTCTGTTCGGCGGGAGCGATTTCCGCAGGCGTTGTCGAGCCATTTGATTGCGTAACTGCGGGCCGGGCTTTGGCTGGATAATAGTCGGCTGGGCGGCCAGAAATTGACATAATCAATAGGGTTTACTCCGTTAAAAATTCCCGACCAGTTTTGCGGCTGAATACAAAAAGGCCTGCCGAATAGGGTAGGGGAGACTTTAATTTTGTAATTACCTAATTATTTGAGTATTTAATTAGAAAGAATGGAAAATGGCTTGAAAGCATCAAAGCAAAGAGTGCGGCAACGGGGCTGAATAAGGAGCGCACAATCTTTTGCGGATAGGGTGGGGGAGAAGAAAAGATTTAGGGTGTGGCCGGCTGCGCCGGGATGTAATTATCTGATTAGGTAAGTAAGTAATTATCTAATTGGCTCCCTTTCACTATTTTTAAAGGTGTCGATTTCGACACGGTTAAAATTTGACAGGGTTCTGCGGCCGTCGGGTAAAACGGTGAGCGCTTATAATTAGGTAATTATTTAATCACCTAATTATTGAATGCTGTTGAGGGTGTTCCGGTTTTAAACCCATCGAATTCGATGGGTTTAAAACCGGAACCGAGAAAGCGATCAATGGAATGGGAGGTTCAGGATTTTTCAGGCGACGTGTTTTCGTCGAGCAGGGGTTGCACCAGCGGCGAGAGCAGTTTTTCGAGGGGCAGGTGGTTAAGGTTGTAAAGGGCGGCGAGTTGGCGTTGGGCGGTGCGTTGCAACTCGATGGCGCGGATGCCGCGTTCGACCTCATGGTTGATGAGGACCTCATTGTAGGCTTCGATGTTGGCGAGTACGAGCAGTTGATAGATGTCGGCCACGTCGCGCATATTGTAGCCTTTGGCTACGAGGTCGGCATTTTCGGCGCGCCACTGCTCGGCGGTCATGCCGAAAACGGCCTGGTTGAGCATATCGGCTTCTTCGCTGAACGCCACCAGGCCAGATGGGGTAGGATTGCCTTTAATGACCGGCAGGATGTGTTCGCGAATGGCTTCCTGATGCAAGTGATAGTTGACTTTGGAAAGGGAGCGGCGCAAGTCCCATTCGGGATTTTCGAGGGATTTGAGACGCTGGAATTCTTTGATGACGTAGAGGTGAAAAACCGGACTGAGCCAGGAGCAGAAGGCGAGGGCTAAGTCTTGATGGGCAAAGGTGCCGCTGTCGTAACGACCTTTTTTGATCCGAAGGCCGAAGGCGTTGGTTTGTTGTGCCCACCTGCTCGGGGACAGCGTAAAACGATTTAGCCCCGCCTCGTTTCTTAACCTATCGAATTCGATAGGTTTAAAATTATCGTTGTGCAAGAGTTCCCAGGCACCGAGCAGTTCGATGGTGTCTTTCAAGCGCATCCAGTTGTTGATGAGAATAAAGGGGTCTTGCTCGTTAAACTTTTTGGCAATATCAGTAAGGCTGATGAAATCGCCTTCCAAAACGGTGATATTGATTCCTTGAACTTCGAGTTGCTGCTTTTTCATGGCATAATAGATGATATCAGATGCGGTAAATACTTAATCCCATCGGGTTCGATGGGGTTAAAAATACGAAACCTGCGAGGCAAAGGACTCAATTTTTTGCTGTTTTTTTGGCTATTTTGGCGTTTCAAGAGGAGTAGGGTAGTGGTAATATTTTCCCGGCTTACAACAGTGTGCCGGCCATGAGTGGAATGGGCAAAATATTTGAAGGAGTAATTTGAGCCGGAAAATTCATGTTTTCCTTTGCAACGTACTCTCGTTTAACACCCAAATTCAACTATGCCAGACCCATCTATTGATTTTCTTTTACACGAAACAAGCACCTTGCGCAAGGCCTATGAACTGGTAGGCCGGCAACCCGGCGAGCGGTTCAACATATTCCGGGTACTCGGTTTGGAGAGCGACGAGGTGCGAACGCACTCCCTTTTTTTAGCTGAGTTGCTCAGCCCGGCGGGCAGTCACGGCATAGGGCCCGTTTTTCTGGACCTGTTTTTGGCCCAATTCAAGATTGATGATTTTGATGCATCAGTGGCAAAGGTGACGGCTGAATTCTACATCGGCAGGGTGAGCGACGAGGACGGCGGGCGCATTGATTTGGTGATTGAAAGCAGGGGCAGGCGCATCCTGATTGAGAACAAGATTTTCGCGGGCGACCAGCCCAACCAGTTGCTGCGTTACCACCGCTTCGACCGGGATGCCAGGCTTTATTACCTCACGTTGTTTGGTTCAAAACCGGGCGGGGGAAGCACGGGCAACGGTCGCCTTACCGAAGAGCAATTTACTTGCATTTCCTACGAGAGCGATATGCTGAACTGGCTGGAAGCCTGCCGAGAAAAGGCGGCGCGCCTGCCCAACGTACGGGAAACTATTGCCCAGTACATCGAACTTATCAAACAACTGACCAACCAAAATTTTGACGGCAAAATGCAAACCGATATCCTCAACAAAATTTTCAGCAGCCCCGATCACCTCAAATCATTTGTCGAATTGCAATCGCTGACGAAGCCGGTTTACGACAGGCTCATCGAGACGTGGAGGCCTGAGTTGAAGAAAATCGCGGACGATCTCGACCTGTGGGTTTTCACTTACTTAGAAAGCGGCAAACGGTGGCAGGGATTTGCTTTCGGAGGCGACAAAATTTTTGAGGAAGCCGGTATTCAGATCACGTTTCAATTCGACACCTTTCCCAGAGGGCTTTTTTTCGGATTTTCGTACCCCAAAGACCCCTTGAATGAACGCCGCCCTTTGCAAAGCGGGCGGGATTTGACCGCGTTGAAAGAGCGTTTTCGCAAGGAGTTCAATGGCGCACAGTCCGAACTTTGGTGGGCTTGTTACAAAAAATGGGATGATTACCCGGCCGATACATTGTGTGCTGAAATTCTTTCCGGCAAAATCAATGACGCGATCCGGCAGCGCGTCACGGCAATGCGCGATATAGCCCGCGAGACGCTTAAACCGGGCTGATTGCCATTTTCAACCCAAAATGACTTCAACAATGGAACAGCCTTTCCTCATGGATTTCCACACCCCTGACAACATCTGGACAATCTTCTCCGGCGTGACGGATTTTGAAAGTTATGCGGAAAAATTCGTGGTCAAAGGACGTTTTCACAAAGACGTACCACCGGAAGTGGGGGAAGGTTACGCGATTGCAGAACATATCATGGCGCACGCCTACTACCATTACCCGGCAATGGACGAGGCGCTGGTGAAATTGCTGCGGGTGCTGGAAATGGCGGTGAAAATGCGGTGCAAAGCGTTGAGCATCGCTCTCGAAATCCTCGATAACAAGGGGAAAGCCCGGAAGAAGGTGTTGAATACCCTGATAAACGAATTGGCCGCGAAAGAGGCGGCAAAGCCGACAAAAAGCACCTTGATTTGGCTGAAAGATGTGCGGAATTACCTGATGCATCCGAGCGAGCCAAGCCTTTTCGGTTCTGTTGCCTTAGGCCACATCCGGCAGTGCGTCATCATGCTGAACGCGCTGTTTTTGCCGGAACGATATTTTGAAGATGCCAAGGCCGAGTTGGAGCGTGTGCGCAGTATCTGTCAGTCTTTTGAGGAAGGTCTGTTTGTGCTCGAATACGCCCGGCATCGGTACATCGTTTACCGGAGCGAGTCTGTGGAGACCTATTTTGTTGGAGGCAAATGGCTGGCCTTGTGTGCTTTTCACGCTGTGCCTGCTGATTTAAAGGGCGAAGTGGCAGAGGGGCGCTATCCGTCGCCGTTGGCGTACAGGGTCAAGGATTTGCGGATGGAGGACGGGAACATCAACGGAACGGATGCGGACAGCGGGTTGCCGTTCGTGCTCGCGCCCACGGATCACCCCGACAACAAAGCAATGCTGGAACGATTCGAGCAGGAAAAATTGGAACTGGATGCGCACCAAAAGACGGTGTTTCAAATTAATTCAAATTCGGCAGTCGCCGGTATGGTAACAAAATCGAGATATGAGTACTGGGGTAGTCAATAGTGAATCCTGCCGGGTTTAGTTCCTGTTGTATCTTTTCCCTTTCCGCCAGTCCCAGGGCGCGATCGGCGGCTCGGTGGCCGCCCACAACCCGGCACGGACGACGCGGGCGCTTCGTTCAAGGCTGTCGAGCACCGGGTCGTTGGAATATTTCTTAAAATGCCAGGCGTAACCCGTCGCGACCATCGCTCGGTTGACATCGAGGGTATCGGCCACGAACACGGTGCAGATGCGGCGCCCATTGCGGTCTTTTTTAGCGCCGTCGGCGCGGACTACTTTTCCAAAAATTAATTCGCCGAGATACTGTTTGGCGGCTTTGCCGTAGGGCTGGCTTTTTTCCGGGGCGTCTATGCCTTCGAGCCGGATGCGGATGGGTTCGGCCGGCGCCGGGGCAAGCGGGAGCAGGTCGAAGGTATCGCCGTCCACGATACCAACGGACTGGCCGCGAAGCCCGGTGGAATCGAGTGTACCGGCTGCTGACGGACAGGATTGGCAGGATTCGTCGGGCGGGGTGGGGGAGGGGCCGTTGAAACAAGTCAAGAGCAACAGGAAGGTTAGCCAACTTTTCATAGACGAGGCTTTTTTGAATTTTTAACAATCTTGTTGAGGAAATTTTGTATGAGTAAACGATGGGTGATTGCTCCTGAAAACAGCCTTATAACGGCTACAAAATGACCGGCGGAGCGGTGCGCAGGGTATGGCTGATGGCGCGCAGCCAAGCCGCCACGACTTCCGGCACCACGGCGTTGCCGATGAATTTTTTCTGGTGCTCCTTTGTGCCTTTCAAAATGTAACCGGGCGGGAAGCCCTGGATGGCTTTTAGTTCGTCCACGTCGAGCATCCGCAGGAAAATATCGGCCACCTGGCGGTTGCGCATGAATTGTTTGAGTTCGCGCATGGCCTCGCTGTCGTCGTCCTGCACGGCCCATTTTTCCTGACCCCGGCAGGCACATGCGACGGAAAGCGGGTAGGAGCGTTGGGAGGCAATGACGGTCGGCGCGGGTCGGGTGACCGGACTTCCTGCACTTTGAAACTGCGGGTTGACGAGGAAGGCGCTGCACAGGTTCATTTTGGGCGTGGTCAGCAGGCTGCCTGCGGGCTCGTGCAGCGGAGAAGCATAGCCGTTGGAAAACTGACGGTCGAGCCATTGCACCGGAGAAACAAGGCCGATGCGGTCGCGGGTGGTAACGGTGCGGGCGGGTTCACCGACCGGGGTGGTGTGGCCGTTGTTGTAATAGGTTTGTAAAAGCGGGGTCACGATGGCTTTGTGGCCTTTGGTGGCGACGGCGCCTGCCGGCACACTGAGGGGCAGACAATATCCCGGCGAGTTGTAGGTCATCAGCAGCCCGACGTTGGGCCGTTGTTCCATGTGTGCGGGCGGCAGGTATTTTTGCAGCCCTTTCAGGATGCGCAGGATGGTTTTGTCAGCAATGGGGCGCTTGCGGCCAAAGATGGACGTGCCGAGGTTGCCGAAATCGAGCACGTCGGCTACCGGCTTCCAAGGCAGGCGGTCGTCGGCGAAAAGATTGCCGCGCAAGGGGCGGCGGGCGTGGGTCGGCTGCGGCCAGGCGTGGGGCAGACCGGGTTTGTGAAACACGCAGAAAAAGCGACTGCGGGACGTGTAGGCTCCAAAATCGGCGGCGTTGAGGATGCGCCAGTCGTGGACGTAGCCCATTGCGCAGACGGCTTTTACCCAGCGGATGTATTCGCGGCCTTCGCGTTTGGAAATGGGTTTGCCCTCAGCGTCGAGTTCGCCCCAACTCATAAATTCTTCCACGTTTTCGATTTGGATGTAGTCGGGATCGAGCGCGGTGATGTATCGCGGCAGGCTCCAAGCGAGCATCCGGCTGTCGGCTTTCCGGGCTTTGCCGCCTTTGGCTTTTGAGAATTGGGTGCATTCGAGCGAAGCCCAAAAACTCAATTTTGCCGAAGGAAACAGTCGGCGGTAGCGCGCGACGGCGCTCGTCAACTCATCGAGCGGCATCGTGCGAATGTCCTCGATGAAATGATGGGTGTCGGGATGGTTGGCCGCATGGGAAGCGATGGCGACGGGGTCGTGGTTGATGCCCGCGACGACGCGGCAAATGCCGGAAGCCCTGGCGCCGGTAGTGACACCGCCCGCGCCGCAAAAAGCATCCACCATGAGGAGGTCGGGAACAGGATGTTTAGACATGATTGGAGATGTTTCAGGTAAAAAAATTCAGTCCCACCCGGGTAGGGTAGGGCGACACGAAACGAGGCCGCACGTCAGCCGGGAGGTTATTCAGGGGAGCAGCACCCGCAATTTGAAAGTAAAATCGAAGTCGTTACGGGTGATGGTGGGGTCTGCCATCTCGGCCCGAATGACCATGTGGTCGGCGTAGTGCTCCTGGGGGCCGGTGTAGGGTGCGATGCTCCAACACCTGACGGCCAGCGTCAGCGGCTCAAAGTAGGCGGTATCGAGCCGAAGCGGGCTGAACATCACCATGCGTCCGTCCTGGTAACAGAAAAAATGGGCGACGCTGCGGTAACGCTCTTTGGTGGGGTCTTCGAGAATGGAGGGGCTGTTGGCAAAGTCCCGGTAGATGTAGCGAACAGTGATGATTTCACTGGTCGGCTCGTCGGCGAGTTCCGGTTGCTTGGCGCAGAACACGGCGAGCGCCGCCGCGAGAAGTGCAGCGGCTGCGGAGAAAGTGGCTTTTTTCATGCTGTGTGAGGAGCCTCACCCCCCGGCCCCCTTTCCGGTGGAGAGGGGTAGAAAATGAGGCTTTTTAATGAACAAATATTACGCGAGGTGGCTAATCCCGCGCTGGTTGGTCGGGGTGTTATTGGAAACAAAAATAAGATAAAAAATTGGGAAAATCGCCCAACGAACGCTGCTAAAATGGGCGACTTTCCCAATAATTTGAGTTTATGTATCCGCCTGGCGGACGGATTCACAGAAGGTGCAAACTTCGTGAAAGCCATCTCCGGTGGGCCACCATTCGTGAAGGCAGGGCAGGGAAAAGTCGCGGGCATTGTAGCCGTATCCGGCGAGGCGCTCGCCACAAATCGAACAGGAAGTACCGTAGTTGTCGCCCTGTTTTATCGGATGGTCGCCGGCGAGGTCGCCGGAGCGGATTAGGCTGATTTTGGCGGCGAGTTCGCGCATGGCTTGTTCATACATTTCTTGCGCATTCATGGCGTGTTGTGTGTTGTGATGGCGAAAAAATGGCGTTTTTAGTTGTTTATTCCAGCGAATTGGCCCAAGTTCGACAAAAAGCGGGCATTATTTGAGCGTCAAACAAGGCCGGATTAGCCAGAAAGTGCTGTCGGGCAGTCCGTAGGTTCGGGCCAGGGTTTCGACCGAGGGGAAGCGGCCAAGTTTGGCGCGAAACTTCACGATTCGTCCGGCCAGCGTCGGGCCGATACCGGGCAGTCGCTCGAAATCGGCGGCGGTCGCTGTGTTGACGTCGAGCAGTTGGCCGCGACAAGGGTCGGCCTTGCGGTGCTGAACGCTGGCCGCTTGTTGGCGGCGCTCCGTCTCGTAGGCCGTCCGGCGTTCGGCTTTTACCCGCGCCCATTGCCGACTGGTGCTGTCCCACTTTTCCTGCCGCTCGATTTCCCAATCTTCAATCCGGCCGTCCTGGTCGCGGTCTTGGACACCGGCGGCTTTAAGGCTGTCCTGCCGGGCGCGTTCGATGGCTTCCTGCTGGGCAAACTCTTCTTTGAACCGGGCAATGTCATTCTGAAACGCGGTAAAATCGGTTTTGCGCTCCGGGCGGATCCGTCGCCAAACTTCCGGCAGCAAAAAAACGACGGCACAAAGGAGCATCAGAGAGACTACGCCCAAACGTTCCTTGCGGGTGAAATGGAAGAGATTTTTTAAGTTTTCCATGATGAAAATGGTTGAGCCTCACCCCCCGACCCCCTCTCCGTCGGAGAGGGGGCGGAATAGGAGCGGGAAAATGTTTATACTTCGACGGGTTCGGTGACTTCGTTGCAAAGCCAGGCGGCGGCTTTGCGGGCATCGCTGGCCGCATCGAAAATGAGCGTGTTGTCACCTTTGAGCCGGTCAATCCAGCCGCGCAGGTAAGCGGCGGTGTTGTCGGTCACTTCGGGACGGGCAATGCCGGTACGGGCGCAGAGGAAAGCCGCGCCGATTTCGGCAACCAGTTCCTCTTTGGCGTAAGGCTCTGTGCCGAAAGTGGCGGGTTCGAGCCGGTGAAGTCGGCACGGATGGCCGGTCCAGTGGGTCAATTCGTGGAAAAAGGTGCAGTAGTATTCCTCCATGCTCACGAACTGGCGTTCGTAGGGCATATTGATTCGGTCGGTCACGGCGGAATAAAAAGCCCGGTCTTTTACCGTCCGAATCAGGTGGGGCTGCTCCGGGAGATTTTGGAGCAAAGCGGCGGCGCGTTCGCATCCGTCGCCAGGCGGCGGCTCTGGCAAGCGAACTTCTATGCCTTCAAAATCGGCGACGTTGAACACGTTGAAGTATTGCAAAAACCGCTTGCACTTCCCGTGATGGCCGATTTCGCGCAAGGCTTTGTAGTCCAATGCGCTGACCTTCTGCCCGTCGCGGTCGAAATACAGGTATTTGAAAAAATAGACCTGCTCGGCCTTCGCGCCTTTTCGGATGCTGCCGCCGTGCTCGTTGACTTGGTGCAGGGTGGCAAAAAACGGGTGTTCGTACTCGGTAAAATTCAGCACGAGGGCGTTGATTCCCTGATAGGTGTGATGCCGGAAATAGTTGGACGGGAAGCCGTAAGCCGTCCAGGGTTTGCGCCAAGGGGCTTTGCCGCTTTCGAGGGCTGCAATGATGCGCGCGGTTACGATTTCATATAGATTGAGTGCCATAATTGGAGAAATTGAGGCCTCACCCCCCGGCCCCCTCTCCGATGGAGAGGGGGAGAAAAGGGTAGGGTAGAGGCGGTGAATGTTTACGGCTCTTGCCGGGTGAAGGTGATGTAGAAGCCGAAGGGCTTGGTTCGGGCGGCGAAGGCGGTATCCCAAGGCCACGAAATAATGATTTCCCAAAGCCAGCCGGGTTCCCAGGTCTGGCCGCCGATTTCGGAAAATGCGCCTTCCCTTTTTCGGATTTCGAGCAGGGAAGCGGGTAAGTCGGTGGCGTTGCAGCGTCCCAACGTGATGCCCTCGGTTTTCCAATTCTCTTTTGTCCTGAATTTGAGCAGCAAAGAATCTTTGCCGACGACGCGGACGCTCACCTCGCGGAAACTCAGATGTGTCCCGAAACCGGCGGCGGGGGTTTTGAACACGCCCGCGCCTGTGCCGTCCCAAAATTCCTGAAAGTAGAGCCGCTCTTCTGCCCACTTTTTGACCTTGCCCGCCTGTTGTTCCGGCGTTTTGTCGGGGTAGGCGATGATGGTGTCCACTTTTTGGGCGACGGTCGCCGCATGAGCGGCGAGGAGTAGCACGATGCAAATAGTTGTACGCATGATTAAAAATGTTTGAAAGGTGAAACCCCGCCCGACCCTCCCGCCGGTCGGCGGGCAGGGTGGGCGGCAGCGAATTGGTCAGGCATTGACGATTTCGGGTTCGGTCACGATTTCGACCTCGGCGGGGTGTTCTTCCGCGACTTCTTCGGTGCTGGCAAATACGGGCGGGCGGTAGTTGATGCTCAATTCGACACAAGCATCGCCGGAGAAAGTGTCTTTGCGCCAGATGGGCAGAGCCTTGCCGATGGCGGCGTTCAGTTCGATTTCTTCATCGGGCAGTTTCTGCGCCGCAAACTGGCACATGAAATACTTTTTGCCCGCCGCTTCGGTGGCCTTGCTGACTTTTTCTACCGGGGTGAAAGTGAGGGCGACCTGACACAGATTGGCCTTTTGGTAAAACAATTTGGGCGTGACGGTCATCAGGTTGTCCACGCTGTACCCATGCACGAGCAGGTTGCAGAGGACGCCTTCCTCGTTGATGAAAAAGAACTCAGCCCAACGCTTCGGCCCCATGCCGAGAATGTCGTCCCGGAACACGCGGAAAGCCACCGGCTTGATGGTGAAAGGTGCTTTGGCCTTTGTGACGGGGTTCTTTTCATCGTCGGTGAAAATGCCCCGGCTGGCATCGAAGCGAATCACTTTCGGGTAGCCGGGCAGGTAGAGGACGTTCAACTCGCCGGTGTCGCGGTTGATAAGGTCGGTAACGGGGTTGGCGGCAGATGTGGAATCATGTGTGCTTTTCATAATCCAAGAGAAGTTTAGCCCTACCCGGTGACGAGTAGGAGGTGAAAGAAAAAATGTGATGTAACAATGTGTTTACAAATAGTTAGACAAAGCCCCCTGCGCGGCGAAACTCCCGGTAAGCTTCGCTCGCGGTCTGTCCGTCGTCGGCTAATTCGCCGGACTCCTCCGTTTCAAACAAGGTTGGGAAAATCTCTTTGAGCCGCTCCCGGGCGGCTTCGATACAGGCGCGCGCCTGGTCAACATCAGAAAAGGAAGGGCTGCCACTCAGCCAATCGAGGGCATCGGAAAGAGCGGCAAAGGCGGTGGTCGCCAGATAATCGCGCCTTTGGAGGAAGGCTTGCATCACCGCATCCGCGCGGCGGCTGGATTCTTCAATGTGTGTCATGTTGCAAATAGTTGTTTGATTAAAATTGATAGTGTAAAGATATAGTAAAGATAATAAAAAGTAATTAAATTAACACATTATTAACATATTGTTTTAGTAGCAATATTTTTAAAACAAACTGTTTATTTCAATAAGGCAATAGTAATATTAACTTTTTATTAACAAACGAATTGTTGTTCCATGTGGAACATTTTATTAACTTTACACTAACAAAATAAAGAAACCATGACCGGAACAAGCCACACGCCCGCTACACACCCGACCGACTGGACCATCGGACTGCAAGAACTGCCGATGCCTCGCCGTGCAACCCTCCGCCGCGCCGATGCCGAACGCTACGAGCAGGAAGCCCGGGCGGATGCAGAGGCACTCTTTTTCCTCGACGGCGGCGACGACTTCCTGAAAGCCTGCGCCTTAGTCGGCGAAATACAAGGCTTGACCGCCCAACCCGGCGCCCGCCTACCGGAAAAGATAGCGCGACTGGCCGCCGAAGTGCGGGCGCTGCGGCTGGGATGGGAAGCCTGGCGCGACGATCAGGCCGAACATTTCATCAACGAAATGAAAAACGCACCATGCGATTGCTGATAACCGGAAGCCGGAAACTATCGCGGGCGGCGACGCTGCAAGGCATCGCCGCCGGGCTGCAAGCCCTGCACTATGCCGGCCTACCCGCGCCTACGCTGATACTGCATGGCGGGGCAAGCGGGGCCGACCAATACGCCGAAAACTGGGCCAAAGCCGAGGGGCTGCCTACCGAGGTACACGCACCCGACTACCAACAACACTACCCCAAAGCCGCGCCGCTGGAACGAAACCGGCTACTGGTAGGGAAGGCTGACGCGGTGCTGGCGCTGTACGCACCGGGGCGCGAGCGCAAGGGCGGCACCTGGGACACGGTGCAAAAGGCGGTGGCGGCAGGGCTGCCCATTGCGGAAGCCTACCCGGACGGCTCGACGACCTACACGCCACCACCGGCGGAGCTGTGGTAAGGCCTCCCCCCGACCCCCTCCAACACAGGAGGGGGAGAAGCCGCCCCGGAGCAGGGCAAGGAAGCCCCGGACTGCCCCCGTAGATGCGTTTTCCGTGCGGCTGATGGCGGCGGTCAGGCTTCGGGCGGTGCGGGTGGGGTTTGCGGGTTGGCCGCCCGAAAGCCCTCGCCGCCGAAGCCGCACACGCCCCCTGGGGGGTTGGGGGGAAACGATTTTGCCGCTGGGGGCGTGTCGAGCCGTAGCGGGTGGGGCGGGGAGGAACCGCCCGCAAGCCGCGCGGGTGGGTTTTGCGTCGAGCGTGGGTGGGGGCATTGCGGGTGGCGCGGGTTGGCCAAGGCGTGGCGGCCTGCGGTGGTAGGGTGCGTAGGCGGCCCCGCGCGCGTTGGCCGTTTGTGGGTGAGCTAGGCAGGGGCGGTGCGAGACGGGTAACCCCCTTGCGGGGTTGCCCGGCGAAGCATGGCCCCTGCGCGGGTGGGGTTTTGGCTGGTGGCTGGGAACTGGATTCAAGCCGCTTAAAACCCGGCTGCCAAACGCCCGGTTCTGGTAGGGGAGGTTGTTGCCATTTTGCAACTTCCCGGACGCCGGTTACAGAGATTCAATCAAAGAAGGTTCCGCAGTTTGACTGCCCATAATCCTGGCGTTGGCTTCAAGGTCTGCGCGCTGCTGGTCATTTGCCCACTCTTCGTGCAGCACGAGGCGATATTCAGCCTGGATGACTTCGTCAATCCATGATTTACAATCGGCGAGCGACAACAGATTTTGGAAGTTGATTTGGTGACCATGGCCGTAATTTTCCCGGAGGTAGTTCCGAAGATGCACTACGCGCCCGAAAGTTACCTGGGCGTCATCCCATTGTTGGACAAGCCGAAGTGCATCGTCCATGTAAACATCAGTTGGATGCTGCCTGTACTCCTGGCCGCAAATGAGCAGTATTTTTTGGCCTTGTTCGTCAAAGCCGGTTGTAGCGACATGTTTCATAGTGGGCACAGAATTAACTTGTTCCTCGCTACCAATGCTGCAAAAATCGCGTTGCGGAGCATCGGCAAATTTGGGCGCTTGTCGCACCGCTGCTGCGGGCTGGCAAAGCGGTAATGTGGCGTTTTTAGCCACTTTTCCGCGCGCGTTGGCCGTTTGTGGGTGAGCCAGGCAGGAGCGGTGCGAGACGGGCAGACCCTTTTTCGGGGTCTGTCCGGCGAAGCATGGCCCCTGCGTGGGAGGGGGAGAGGCCAGAACCAAAAAAAGAAGAAACTAACTACTCTACGAGGCTGATTGGGCGGGGTCAACGTGTAAACATTCGTTGAAGCTCAGTCATTTTTCTCTGTTCCCACTCAAAAAATGAATTGTAATCGTTCCAAAATAAGTCCCATGCTTCGTTCAGGGCTTTAAAAATGGTACCTTGCTGGTGGGGCGCTATGGTACAATTTATTCCTACAACAGCGCGAAGCCCATGAATGGCGCATTGCTCCAAAATTTCCGGTGGATAGGCTAGCTTATAGACCTGATCTTTTTCCCTTTTGTGTATCTGTTGCAGTGTTTCCCACCGTTCGGCAATAGCTCGTTTGTGGTCATTCAATTGCATGAGGTCAAGAACATGCAGAATCACTTGCATTCTTGCTTCATCGTTCGGGTGAGTTGACTTTGCGTGAACTGGAATCTCGAACGGGTTGCCTCCTCTTTTCATTGAAAGATGAAGATGTGCCCAACCATACGCCGGCCCAGCAGTACAGATTCCAAAAATATCGCAAAAGAACTCGATTCGCCACCTGAACCAGTTTGTTTTCCAGGCCTCGTACACATGGGAAGATTCCCCTTGATGGATACGTTGATCTTCCAGTATTACGCGGTCGAAATGTGCGGACACAATGTCATAAAAAGTCTTGGCCTCTTCTTGAAACGGCTTTAACCGGTCGTCATGCTCAGCCCAAAACAAAGGATGTGCAAGCTCGTGATACAGATCGGGCAAATGCAGCATAAAATCACATTCCAGCAAAGGCACACACAGCAGATTAAACTTCGGGTAAATTTGGTAGTAATCAGACGAAAGCCCTGAAACGGTAGGCGGTATCAGGGGGTAGTCAATTTCTCTGCAAATTCCCTGAACGAATTTGTTTATCCTTTCATCGCCATCAATACAACGAGTTATGGCCGAAACCGCGATATTTTCAATCAAATCAATCTCACGAATACGGATTTTCAGCAATTTCAAGCGAGTTGACTGATTGGCTTCGTTTTGAAATTCAGGAGCAGTGTGCAAGAGTTTCAAGTCGGAAATATTCTCATCAATCAAATCGAGACAGCGTTGGGCAAGTGCCTGAAAATGTAACGGTGGCGGAGTAGGGAATCGTGTTTTCAGCCGCTTGGCACGCTCGATGACTTCAACTATTGCGGCCTCCAAATAATATTGCATAGCTGGGGCGGATATGATTTGAACGAATGATTATTTACCCAAACGGATTCTAGAAAAAGATGCGTCGCATTCTTCATCAAGCGCATCCGCAAGGACAGAAATTCGCCGAAGTGCGTCCTTGCCAGTAATTGTACCAGCATCAAGGTGGGCAAATAAATTTCGAAGAAAAATATCGGGCTTCTCTCCGCCAGCATGTTTTTGCAGGTACCCATTGATGATTTGCGCAACCATTTGAATCTGGAAATCTCGCCCGGCCACATCCGACAGTTGTTGCAAAAAAATTTGCAACTCGTCCGTCAATTCAGGTGGAACAGCGGTTGAATCGTAATTGGCTTCCACCAAAAAGCGATTGAGGATTTCGAGGTAACGACTGGAAATGTCGTAAATGTTTGAGTTTAAACCTACGTCGCTCATGTTATCAGATTTGAGAAAGTTCTTGTTGAATGATGTCGTCCAGTTCGTTTTCACCGTCCTCCCATTCAAGATTTTGATTTTCGTCTTCGTCATACTCGCTTGCCTGGTCACGTAGGCGATTGTCGAGTAGTTTTGTGGTAATGGGCAGACGGGAGCAATAGTCAGGTTTGGTGAAAGCAAGCGTCGAGAGGTAAAATACGTCGCGCAGCGCTGCTTCAAACGGCAAATCACCTGAAATCAGCCGGATACATAAGGGTTTGGACGTACCTTGGTTTCTGAATTCCGCACCCGTAGTACAAAGATAACCGGTTTGCGCATCGGGAATGTACCAAGTCCCGATAGCGGGGTTGTCGTATTCCTCCCGGTTTCGGCTTTCATTAAATCGCGTCTGAATCAGTCGCACCGGAATCATGGACGTTTTGGCAATTTCAAGAATGGTGACAATAGCATCGGGGGTGAGGCAGCCTTCTTTTTTCAACCGTTTCACGGCATCGGTGATGCCTTGTTCCTCCGTGTCAAAAATGCGCCCATCACGGTGAATGACCACAACTTTTAGCGGCTGCTGGCCTCCAAAATTCCATTCTTTTTTTACCTGATCATAAATGGTTTGCCGGACGCTTTCCTGGGTAAGTTTCTCTGGTTGTTTACATTTTATCATTTCGGTTCGAATGTAGCGGCAGTACTTGTCTATCATTACGAATCCGGCGAGGTTGTTTTTCACATCAATGCCGATGGTCAGGTCGGCAACCAAAGGCGTGTTCAGCCGGAATGGAAATTTGTTGTTCAGCAACAGAACTTTGGTCAACGCTACATTTTGGACATAACCGCGATATTTTCCGCCCGCATCTTCTTTCAAACGATATTGGGTTTTGCCATCCGGTGTGCGCTGTTCTTGAAAGCAAGTGCTGACGGTCGAAGCATGGATGATGGAAACGTGGATGTTTGACTTGTAAAGTTCGCGAGTAACCATCGCAGCCAATTTATCGTGCTTTCGCAGTGTTTTCCCATCATTGGGAATCATCACCACGGCGTAGGCGCTGAATGTCTCCCGTACTTTGGCGCGAACGGCCTCTACGATACGCGTTCCGGCTTCCACATAGGAATAGGAGGCGCGATGTGAGGGATTGTTCTCATACCATTCGAATTGCGGGTTATAAGTATCCCAAGGGTACATTTTTTGTACTTGTTCTTGCAGGTCACGTTTGAATTTTCCTCCTACGGTGTCGAAAATCGAGCGTGGTAAAAACAAATACTGCGGCCCAAGTGCGGTTTGTTCCGGTTTCAAAAAGCCGGTTGAGCCATCGGTTAGTTGCTCCATGCGGGTTTTGGCAAGGCGGTCGGGCTTGAAATGAAAATCCCGCAAACGCAATTCTACCGAGTCTCCTAATATAAAATCGGGAAAGTCGAATTTGGGCAGCGGGAGCCGGAGTGGATCTTGGTGAATATTCAACATTTTTTGACCGAATCGAAGCCCTCGTAGAAATTCCTTCATACACTGGACCGACTCCCGCAACCTCACATAAGGCGGTAAGATAGATTGCCGATGAATAGCGCCTGCGGCGGAATCACTGGTGCTGAACACTTCGAAGCAAAGGCCGGCGGGAACGGCGCGCGGCTCCTTGTTGGCAGTGTAATAGATCAGCACCGAGGCATCTTCGGGCAGGTTTGCCAACATGGAGGTATGGGGCGGAGGCGTTCGCTTCCTGACAGCTTCATGCAGCGAAACGTTACGTTGCAAGACAGGGTCGTCATATACATATTGGATGGCGGTCAAATCACTCCACTCATCCAATCGCAGTTCATACCAGCGGTCACCGAAAGGATAAAACACGATCTTACTACGAAAATCACGGTCAAATTGCGCTTTGGTCAGATAGGTCGGCAGAGGTCGCGCAGAGGTATATTTTTTGGTGACATCAACGCAGATACCCCAATCTTTCCCCAAGTCCATCACACGGGCAACGAAGCCGGTGAATGTGGCCACTCCGTTCTCCTTGTGCGCTTCTTTAAGAAAAAATGGATGGCCCGCTTTGGGCTGCCACAGTTTCGACTGTTGCGTCAACTGACCTTGCAAACTGAATTGTAAAAATCGCTGGCAGATGGCCCGCGTATTTTCATCGGTGCTGGTAAAATCGAGTTGTTCAACCTGTTCAGTGTCCTGAAAATAAAGGTGGTTACCGCCACGTCTGGGATATTCAGTTGGCACTTTCCCGATGATATCGGCATCATTGCGCGTTACCAGAAATGCTGCCGACTCCCTGACAATCACCGTCACAGGATGTCTGAGTTTCTGGCTGAGTTTTTTAATCAAAATCTGGCGGTCCTGTTGAAAGGTCGGCGTGCCGGGTTGGAGGCCGGTGATTTTGAAAAGCCGATACTCCGCGTTGAGTTCAGCGGTGTTCCCAATCAAAAAGATCGGGCTGATGTTCAGTCGGTTTTGGTTCATGATTACAAATTTTTCTGAATGAACAGGTTAAGCAATTTTCAGGGTCGTCGGTTTGTTCCAGGTCTTGCAGGTCATCGTAGTTGTAGGAGTCGCCGGCACCGGCGAGATAGAGTCTGTAAGCGCCCTCAATGATGAATTCCCGTGTTTGGTCGAGATAGTCTTCGGTGACGGGATAATCCCGCAACTCATTTTTCAACAACTGGTATTCGACGAGGCGATAATCCGTCAGCGGAAATTTTTTCCAGTTCGTCCGCTGCCGATTTTGCGGCAAGGTCAAATGAAGCCCCAAAGCGTACACCAATAGTTGCTGGTTGTATCTTTTGACCGGCTCCGTATGGACTTTCCAATCCACAATCAATGGGGCCTGGCCATTGGTATACACAATTAAGTCGGGTGTGCCGGTCACGGAAAAGCCTTCGAGTTGAAAATGCAAGGTTCGCTGTGAATCAAGATGTTCGGCACTGCGGAGCATTTCGACAAAAGGCTCGTTCCGAAAAAAGTTTGTCAGAGCAATTTCGATGTCTAACCATGCCGCTTCCAGTTGCTCGTCACTGATCGGGATGTTGTACTCATGTTCGAGCAACGGGGAAAATTCTTCTGGCAAATGGCTTTTTTTGTTGTCGGCATCCCGGTATTCGTGATTTTGGGAAAAGCGCAGCCTTTTTTCAAAAAGCCGGAGTGCAAGGTCCAAGGCATCGTCAAGTGAAAATGGCTGCTTCTGGGTAAAGGCTGCCACCATCTCCGTGCTTAACACATCGTCCACCAGCTGGCCGCGCCAGGCTGCCAGCGTTCTTAAATGGGACAGCATCGTGATTTCGCGCCGCTGCTGATCGTGTTTGACGTTGCCGGACTTCGCCTTAGCGGTAAAGAACCATTGCCATTGACACTTCTGGAAAGCGCGGTAGCCGGTAAAGGAAAATGCTTTCATCTTCTTCGATTTCGTATGAATTTGAGATAATCCAGCAGTTCCAACTCTTCTTCGTCGCTCAAAGCGCCCAGCCTGCCATGTGCTGCGACCGGCTCCCGAGTTGCGAGGTGCTCCGTATTTTGGGGCACGGGATAACCCACTTTTTCCATGAGCGTTTCGTAGGGCACTTCGTACAGTTGAGCCAGTTTGTGCAGGTTGAGCGGAGAAGGTTGCTTCACCTTGCCCGTCTCCAACTGGCTGAGGTAGGCATTGGAAATGCCGGTCTGCTTTTCAACCTCGCGCAGCGTCAAGCTCTTAGCCTCGCGGAGGGCTTTAAAATAACTTCCGTAGTCGGACATATCAAGATGTTTGAAGCATTGCTAAATTTATCGAGCAAAGGTAAATAGCGTTGCTAAATTTAACAAGCAATGGGTCGAGATTTTTTTCCGGCTGGAATTAACGAGGCTTGGGTGGGTGCAGAGAAGGTGCTGCGTTGCGGAGCGTCGGCAAAAACGGCGCTTGTCGCACCGCTGCTGCGGGTTGGCGAAGCGGCAATGTGGCGTTTTCAGCCACTTTGCCGCGCGCGTTGGTCCCGAGGCCTCGGGATGGGTGAGCAGGGTAGGGGCGGTGCAAGACGGGTAACCCCCTCGTGGGGTTGCCCGGTGAAGCATGGCCCCTGCGCGGGTGGGGGAGAAGCCAGGAAGCCAGTATCAGGCAACAGGTTCCGGCGATTTGCCAAACCGGATATCAGGAATGCCCGCCATTTGCAATATCAATTTGCCGCACAACACCCGCATTACTTCATTGGCATCTTCGATTTTCTTATGCTTTCCGACGAGTAGTCCGCCATGCACGATGTCGTCGCGGAGTTTTTTGATGGCCTTAAAACTGACTTTGGCGCCGGACCAGTTCACCTGATAGTGCTGAAAAAGTCGCTCGAACTGGTCATGCATCGGCTTTCTTTTAAGATTCAAATATTGCCTCGGCGCCTGCTCTAAAAATATCGCGCGTTCGCTTTCATCCACCATTGGCGCTATTTCCCGGATTCGCGCCTGGATGGCTTCGTCCACCTCTTTGTCCGGTGGAATGAACCGATATTTGTCCCTTTCTTTTTCTTTACCGCCACTGTCGTTTCGCAACTGTTCCAAGATATTGAACAGGATCAAAAATTCGGTTTCGCCCGACACCAAGTAGCAAAGATTGTATTTGTCAATGAGCCGAATTACAAAATCCGATTTGGGCGAAATCACTTGATAATCAACACTTCGGAGCAGATCAAATATTTTTCCATGAAAATCCAGATGCCACAATCGCATCCCTTTTCGAGGGATGACCTCTTCGGTTCGCCGGGTAATTGTGACGGTATGCTCGGGCAGGTGTATCCGGGCAAAGTCGAACGAAATTCGCTCTTGGGCATAAAAGGACAGCAATGCACAAATCAGGTTGGCGTGGTGTAGAACATCTGATTCTGGCAGATTTTCATGTTGAATAAGGAGACGGGGCTCTTTGTGTATTACATAGGTATCCGTCGCGGGGCTTTTTCGGGAATAAAAGTGGTAGTCCAAACGATACTGTACACTCCCAAAATTTTGATAATCACCGTGGTAGTGGTGCGCTTTCCAAACGTCTTCGCCGTGAAAAGGCGTGAAGCCGTGATAGGCGTACATTTCCTCAATTATCTTTTTTGCTGTTGCATTCAGATAAAATTCCGACGCCGGTAATGTTTCTCTTTCTCGGGGCTTGAAGACCAATCGAACACTATCCAAGCCAACCAGAAAATATCGTTGTCCATTTTCGTAGTGAGCCGTGCTGAGCGAGAAGGTGGTATCCCGACTCTCCGAAAAATCAATGGTTGAAACATCCTCCCGTTCGTTGATAGAGACCACTTCAATGCTTTCAGTCAAAGCGCGATCGCCTTCCTGGTCACCCATCCAGCGGGCAAGTTTATCGCCGAGGTAGTCTTTGTCGGGATGATAAATTTTGAGGTTGATGCTTTTCAGCCCATCTATCACCAAATGGGCATGATGCACCTCCTGGACAGGTTCAAACTGCGGGGCGGGAAGTATCTGGTCCAGATTTGGGATGTTGAGCCTCATCTGAAAGCATATCTCTTCGGGTTTTGAGGATTGGGTTTCGTCGGTCATGGCACAATTCCGCTTTAAACGCACAGAAAAATTTATTCAAACCTGGCTACGACAAATCCAGTTCCAACAACTTTTTCGCCTCCTGCTTCCGGTCGGCGGCGAGTTGGAGCAGGAAGAGCACCACATCGAGGTTCCATTTGGGTTTGCCGCCGACAGGTTTGCCCCAGCGGATGAACTGGACGTAGGTCTTCGAGATGTCGAATTTTGTGGCGGCCAGTTCGTTGGCGTTGGTGGGCAGCCATTTGTCGGCTTCTTTCAACTTGTCGAAAAGCGCGGCCTGGTCGGGATCGGTGTACGGGTTTTGATATTCTTTTTTCACGACAGTTACTATTTTGTTGCTGCAAAGTTAGTATTTTATTGAATTAAAGAAAAGCCTCCAAGCGGCTAAGGCAAATGGTTGGCGGAAATAGATGACAGGTTTAGACAATGTTTTGAAAATCTTGCAGATAGGGACTTTTTTGCTCCAAGTAAAGCCCTTATTTTTGTGTTTACAATTACTTTACTTAACCCAGCCGGGCTTAGCCACCCCGGTGTTGTAAATCCTCTCACACTATGCGAGTCCTTGCCACGCTCGCGCCGGTTGTCCTCCTTGTGCTTGCACTTGGCGGATATTCCTGCAAAAAAGCCGATTCAAATCCCTCGGAACCACTATCACAGCCATGCTCCGCACCGGAATACGCCTTTGCCAGCGCCTTCTGGGACGGGGAGACGATCTGGTGGGGCGACGACAAGTCGGCCCATACATTTTCAGGTAAAGCGCACTACTTCTTCGACGAGTACGCGCAGATTTTCACGCTTCGTACACCGGTGGAGGTTTGCCCGGATTCCTTTTTGGTTCTGAAAGCCCCCGACCCGGATTTGTGTCCCTACAAGCCCTACGTCTGGCATTGGCACGGAACGCCCGAAGGGAATGAACTGATTGTGCAATTCCCGGAAAGTATCTGGCCCTGCACCATGGCGCTGGGTCAAAGCCATCAGCCGTACTCGTTCAAGTTTGGTTTTTACTACAAGCCGTAAAATCCTGTTCACAGGAACTGTCCTGACTCCGCTTTCTCAGTACGAGAAAGCGGAGTCTTGTTATTATAATCAAAATGTTTTAATAAGCCCCAAAAAGATACAATTGGTTTTTTCGAATGCTTTACCTCGTCCGAAAGGGTGGGGTAGGGGTATGCCTCGTCAATAAATTGGCGCTAAATGAGCCGTTGCGAGTATTTCGGCTTCGAGCATTTGAATTTGCAGCCGGGCTTGATGCAGGGCAAACTTTTTGTCGAGATACTTGCGCTGCTCGCCGAGGTAGAAGTCGGCAGGGATTTTCACCTCCTTGAACTGGGTGGTGTAGAAATCGAACAATTGTGCGTCGATGGCAAACACTTCTTCCTGATGGCGCAGCTGTTCGAGCAGTAGGGCGCGGCGCCGGTACATTTCCCAGACTTTTTCTTTTGTCTGTCGCGCATCGAGCCGGCATCGCTCCTCGATGGCACGGCGCTTGGCTTTGAGCGTCTCGCTTTGGCGGATGTTGCGCTCGACGCTGCCGAGGCTGTAACTGATGGTGGGGCGAAGGCGGTCGGGCTGGCCCGGTTCGAGCGAAGGGACATAGGAGGCGCCGATGGTGGGCAACCAGGCAAGCCAGCGGCCTTTTTTAGAATCCTGAAACTCTTCGAGTTCGGCAGCGCATTGAGCGGCGTGGAAGGAGTCAATGGCGGTGAACAGCGTAACGAGCGGAGGGAAGGCAGCCCCGGCCCTTACCAAGGGGGAAGAAGCAATGTCTGCGCTTATACTATATATGGTGTCGAAGTCGAATGGGCGCGGGATGGTGGGAATTGTGTCAGCGGGTTGTTGCGCCAGCAGAGGCTCAACGACCAGCAGCCAAAGCGGGAGGGACGCCAACGCAACAACGCGGCGACACGAGGCGCAGCCTCGCCGTTGCACGGAGAAACAGGCGCGGTTCATAGGGCATCCAGGATTCGTTGCAACTCTTCTTCTTCGGCGGCAAGTTTGTCCGGGTCAATCTCGAAAAATTCGAGGACGAAGCGGCGGCGGCGATCCGCATCCAAATCGAGCGCCGGATGGCAGGCACAGACAAAATCAAGGAACTCCTGCACCAGCGGGAAATCTTCCTCGATGTCTTTGAAGCGGGCGACGTGGGGGAACCGGTATTGCCGGTTGGGTTGGGCATACTGACTCTTTTGCATGGCTTTTTTGCATTTGTGTGTTTCTTGCCGGTTGGCTGGACCGGTGGAATGTATGGTTAACGAAAAGCGGCAGTTTTCATCAGACGGGGGAAACAGTTGACGGCTTTAAATTCTTTCGCATGAGATAACCCGTAAGGGCTTTGCGGGACACGTTGAACATTCGGGCGAGGCTGGCTACACTCACGCCTGCCTGGGTCATTTTGCGGATATTTTCGATTTCAGGGTCGAGTTTGGTATCAATGGAGGTGGCGCCGGGTGGTCGGCCCAACGTAACGCCATCGGCGCGTTTGCGGGCAAGGGCGGCGCGGGTGCGCTCGCTGATCAGGTCGCGTTCGAGTTGAGCGGCCAGTCCAAAGGCGAATGCGAAAACCTGGCTTTCGAGGTTGTCGGAAAATTCGCGGTTATTGCGCACGACGACGACACGGATTTTCTGCTGCATGGCCCAGTGCAAAAAAGAGGTCACCTCGAAGAAATTGCGGCCCAGGCGAGAGAGCTCGGTGACAGCCAACGTTTCGCCCGGAAGCACTTTGCCGGAAATAGTGCTGCCGAGTTCGCGGTCGCCAATAGCTTTTTTGCCGGAAGCGACGTCTTCGATCCAATATACTTTTTGGCCGCCGGCCCAGATTTCAATTTCGCGCCGTTGGGTGGCAGCATCCTGCCTGTCGGTGCTCACGCGGAGATAGCCCCATATTTTACTGCACTGACTCATTGTTTCCGCTTGATTTTACTCCTCGTGCTGGCATCGAAAGAATTTGCTATCCACCTGGCTTGCTCCACCAATTGGCCGAGTTCAAAAATGTCATAGGGGTTGTCTGTTTTGAAAATAAAATCCTGGCCCAACGACGGAGTTGGGTTGTCGAATGACTCGATAGGCGCAATACCGGTTTCCTCGGTCACTTGTTCCAAAAAGGCTTGCAATACCTCCGGCGGCAGTCTTAATGAGAAGAGAATTTCGTGCATTTTGAGAATCTGTAAATTTAAAGGCCAAATACTGGGTTAAAGTTACAGTAATTGATTAAATAAACCTAATAATTAAATCGCAGTAGTTGTAAATAAAAATGACCATTTTTTATTACAGAAAATACACGGAGGTCACCGCCCTCGCTTCCGGTTTCTTTTCCATAATCAATCTTATGTTAAATAAGACTAAATATAAATAAAATACCCCGAATTTCCAAACCTCCCCCAAAGTTTGCCCGCTTACAGGATTATCTTTGCCGCATGTTGCTGGATGACATATTTCTGTACGACGGCGATCAGTGTATTGATGCGCACGATGTCGGGCGACTGGAATGCCTCGGGATGAGCCGGACCGAAGAAAAGTTATTTGCATATCATATAGATGAATGCCAGAGGTGCCGTCAGTTTGTTGTCGAGTGGCTGGCTCGGAAAGCCGCGTCGAATGGAGCGCCGAAGTCTCGTGCATAAGTTGTTTGGTCGCAGGTTGCCCGGCCTCAAAAATAAATTTCCGCCCCATGCAACCTTTTTCCCCACCGATCCGCACTTGACGTTTTAACACACGAGTATGAACCATACCCACCTGCTGCACGACCCGGACGGGTTCGCGCTGGCGAAAGCCTGTCATTCGGGCGACCGCCAGGCACAGTATGCTTTGTGGGGACGCTTCAAAAACCGAATGTTCGGCGTGTGCCAGCGATTCGCCGCGTCGCGACAAGAAGCCGAGGATTTGTTACAAGAGTCGTTCGTACAGGTATTCCGCGACATCGGGCAATATCGGGGCGAAGGCAGCTTGGAGGGTTGGGTGCGGCGCATCGTGCTGCGCACTGCCATCGAGCATTTGCAAAAACAACGGCTCGATACGGAAATATTAGACGAGGCCGAATTAGCGTGGGCATTGTCGGACGGCGACCAGGCTTTGGGCGACGCTGAACCCGACGAACCGGGACGACTGGTTGCCTTGCTTCAAAAGTTGCCGCCGGGGTTTCGGACTGTGCTGAACCTGTACGTGATCGAGGAGCGCAGCCACGAAGAAATCGCGCGGGAGCTGGGTATCACAGTCAGTACCTCCAAATCTCAACTCAACCGGGCCAAAGCCTTTTTGCGGCGGCTCGTGGACAAAACACTGCTACTGTTATGACACAACCGCCACTTTTCGAGCGCGATGACCTGGAACAACAGCTTCGTTCCGAACTGCGCGACTATGCCCCCGAAGCACCCGACCAGCTTTGGGCAGGTATCGAGGCGCGACTTCCGCAACGTCGCCGCCGTCGCCCGGTATTGTGGTGGTGGCTGTGCGGGGTGGTTACGGCGGGCCTCCTGACAGGGATGGTATATCGTTTTGGCGGCGAAAAGCCTCTCGCCTCGAACATCATGGCAGAAGAGGCACAGCCCATTGCCTTGTTTCCCGCATCATTGATTGATGCAAATGCATCCAGAATTACCACCGAACCGATTGCAACCCAGTCCAATTCTCTTCCTTTGAAAGCGGCAAAGCATGATGTGAATAGCATTGCCGATATTCCATCCCAAGGACAAGTGGCTGTGCCCAGCGTATTGCCGATAATAATGCTCCGTGAAAATGTTGCGTCGCTGGGAAGTCAAACCACTGCTACCC
Organism: Saprospiraceae bacterium; assembly: GCA_026129545.1. Taxonomy (NCBI): domain Bacteria; kingdom Pseudomonadati; phylum Bacteroidota; class Saprospiria; order Saprospirales; family Saprospiraceae; species Saprospiraceae bacterium. The sequence goes on along the minus strand of JAHCHX010000007.1, from coordinate 35,799 downwards.
ACACCGCACTACCGGTCGTGGCACTTCTTCCTGTTGCGACACTCTCCGCATTGGAGCACGAAAAAAAATTCGATTTGACATTATTTACCCAAGCGCCTCGTATCGAACCTGTGCGCGATCGCCGCTGGGAATTCGGCGCGGTGGCCGGTCCGGTATGGCTGTGGCAACAGGCGGTGACCGGCGCGCCGGGTCATACGAATCATCTGGCATTTGCCGAACAAAGCGAAGGCCCGGCCACCGGCTGGCAGGCGGGGCTGTCTGCCCGTTTTGCCCTGCATCCGCGCTGGCGGTTGAATACCGGTCTTTGGCGGCGGGCCACCACACAGGTTTCCTCGCACACTGCCGAATTGCGCCTGATGGACGGCGTTTGTCTCAATCCTTACGACCCCGGCCCGAAGGTGTATGAATTTCAGTACGCATTGCATTCGAGTGGCAATGAATCCAACCTGACAGTGCGCATCGCCCAGGTGGACACCATGACCACAATGCCTACCGACGAGCCGTTTTTGCTGACCATGCGCACTTCGCGCCAACGCACCGACTGGGTGCTTCCGCTGACGGTGCAACGCACGTTCGGCCGCGGCCGCTGGCAGGGTTTTGTTGAAGGCGGCGGCGCGCTGAATGTTCCGGGCAGCATCGCCGTGCAGGTGGAGCATTTTTCGGAGGCCTGCGCGGATTTGTGCTTTGAGGCCAACCACATGCCGACGCTGACCAGTCAGGAACGCGGTGATGTCTCGTTTTCATGGTTGCTCGGCGCCGGGGTGGATTACCGCTTAGGGCGTCATTGGAGCCTGAGCGTTGCCCCCACACTGTTTGGGCAAAAGGAACAAACCGGTTTGATGCTCAACGGCGGAATTCACTTTCGATTTTGAGTACGCAAGAGATGACAATCGAGCAGAAAATAGATGCTTTTCGATATCGCCTCGTGGGGTGGCTAATGGCTATGCTCCGGGTGTTCGGAGCGGAAGCCCGCGCGAATGATTTATGGCTGGCTAACAGCAGATTCGAGTGCCCAGTGTGCCGCCTGATTCGGGCGATGCGCGTGCAAAACCGGGTCTGGGCACGGCGCTGGTCGGCACTCTGCACCACTTGCCGGGAATGGCCGCGCCGGATTTGCCGCGTTGCCTGGCGCTGTATAGCCGTGGTGCTTCCAGTGGAAATCTTTCAGTCTCAAAGAGCCTTCCTGATTGCGTACCGGATCTGGCAGCCTCAGAAAATCCCGATTTACCTGAGAAAAAAGACGTTGCGGAATTAGCGCGAATGACCGAACGATTCACCCATCTTTTTCATTCACGTTATTTTCCAAAACAATGAATTTCAATTTTTTAAGTAAAATAATGCTCGTCGCCCTACTGCCGTTTGCACCGCAGATGGCGGCTCAGACGACTATCGCGATACCCCCTACGCTGACGGGCGATGTCATTGACCTGACCTTGCAGCACGGGACAATGAACTTTTTTCCGGGGACAGCTACGCAAACCATCGGCTACAACGGCGCACACCTCGGGCCGACCCTTATCCTGCAAAAAGGACAACAGGTGACGCTGAACGTCCACAATCAACTCAGCGACACCACGACGACGCACTGGCACGGCTTGCACGTGGCCGCGATGAACGATGGCAGCCCGCACACGCCCATCATGGCCGACGAAACCTGGTCGCCTTCGTTTACCGTGCTGGACAATGCGGCCACTTACTGGTATCATCCGCACTTGCACGGCAAAACTTTGAAACAGGTGGTGAAAGGCGCCGCCGGGCTGATTATCGTACGCGATGCGGAGGAAGCCGCGTTGAATTTGCCGCGCACCTATGGCGTGGACGATGTGCCGCTTATTTTCCAATGGCAGACCTTCGACAATGCGCAGCAAATCGTGGAAATGGACGAAGCCGACAACGAAGTTCTGGTGAACAGTACCCGAAACGGCTCGCTCGACTTGCCAGCCCAGATGGTGCGCCTGCGCCTGCTCAACGGTTCGAGTCACCGGTATTTTCACTTTGGATTTGCCAATAACCTCGCTTTCAAACAAATCGCTTCGGATGCCGGACTGCTCGACGCGCCGGTGTCTCTAACCCGCCTGACGCTCGGGCCGGGCGAACGCGCCGAAATTCTCGTTGACCTGGGCGGGATGCAAGGCAATACCCTGCAATGGCGGCAGTTCGGCACACAATTGCCCACAGGTTATCCGGGCGGCGCCATGATGATGGGCGGCATGATGGGTCCGAAAGACGATACGGATTTCGATTTACTGACCATTCATGTCGTGGCGCCCACGGCCGATGCTGTGATCGAAATTCCGACGGCGCTGACCACCAATGCGCCCTGGCCGCAGACAGGAGCCTCGACCCGCACTTTCGGCCTGACGGCGCAGCCGATGATGAGCATGACCAATTTTTTCATCAACGGTTCGAAGTTCGACATGGAAACGGTCAATTTTTCGACCGGGCAGGGCAACACCGAAATCTGGAACATCACGAACCAGACCATGATGGCGCATCCCTTTCACGTTCACGGGAATTCCTTTTATGTACTGTCGGTGAACGGCAGCACTCCGCCTTCCAACCTGCGCGGGCGAAAGGATGTGGTGACGGTGCCGCCCATGAACGGATCGGTCAAACTCATTATGCGCTTCGAGGATTTCAGCGACCCGGAAATGCCTTATATGTATCACTGCCATATCCTGAGCCACGAGGACACGGGCATGATGGGGCAGTTTATTGTCAATGCCGCTGCTTCGGGTACGACGGAAAATGCTGCGCAACAGCATATGCAGGTGTCCCCTACCCTGCTGAACACAGGTCAGGAAACCGTCCGTATTTCCGCCGACAGCGATTGGGAACCGGTGCGCGTCGAAGTGTTCGACCAGTTGGGGCGCTTGTTGCTGACGCAGCCGAACGGCACGAACATCCATGCCAACCAGCTTGCTTCGGGGATGAACTTGTTGAAGATTTACACTGTGCGCGGCACGGCGATTTTCAAAATTGTAAAAATAAACTAACCTGCTTTCACTCAACTATTTCACACACAACCAACCGTTTATGAAAAAACTGCTTCTCTCCTGCCTTGCCTTTCTTGCCGTGTGGTCGGTCGCACAGGCCCAGAGCAATCTCGAATTGCATCTTTCGCCGCGCCTCGGCAACGCGCCTTTTGCGCTGAACACGCCCGTTTCCGCCGGTTCGTATGACTACAAAATCACCCGTCTGGAATACTACATTTCCGAAATCAAAATCACCCACGACGGCGGTCAGGAATCGGCCATGACGGACATGTACCTGCTGGTGCGCCCGGCGGTGGACAGCATGTATGACCTCGGCTCGCACCCGGACATCACCAACGTGGAAAGTATCACGTTTTCGGTGGGCGTGGACCAGGCGCACAATCACCTCGACCCGGCTTCTTACCCGGCCAGCCACCCGCTCGCGCCGCAAAATCCGGCCATGCAATGGGGCTGGTCGGCGGGTTACCGCTTCGTGGCCATCGAGGGCGTGGCGGGCAACAACTTCGCCAATATCTTCGAAATCCACGCGCTCGGCGATGCAAACTACAAGACTGTAACGCTCTCCACAGCTGCGGAAACCCACCCGAACGGCGACAAAACCATTCACTTAGTGGCCGACTATTCGCAGGTGCTGAACAGCATCAACGTGTCGGCGGGTCTGATTGTACACGGCTCATCCGGCAAAGCCGTGACGCTGATGAACAACATGAAAAACGTCGTTTTCACCGCCGAGACTTCGGCCACGCTCGACCCGGCGTTTGAGGGCACGTTCAGCGTGTCGCCCAATCCGGCCGTTTCCGGCAAGGCCGTGGCCGCGATGACTTTGCCCGCGGGCTTCGACTACCGCATTTCGCTGACCGATTTGGCGGGCCGCGTGGTGTTGAATCAGCCGGTAGCGACGGGCAGTCAGTCGTTTGCTTTCGACCAGGCCCTTAACGCGGGCGTGTATTTCGTCCACTTGTGGCAGAATGAGCGCCCGGTGGCAGTGGAAAAATTAGTCGTCACGCAGTAAAGAAGTTTTATAGGCAGGGGCGTGCGGCGGATACCCGTGTATCCGCTTGTACGCCCCCCTTTTTCCAATGAAACAAGTCTGCTTCGTCACGATATGTCTGGCAATTGCGCTTGCCGCTTGCCGGAAAGAACTTCCGGAGGTGTCACCTGTGGAGCCTGAGCCGCTGTTGGCCGTACCGCCGGGCTTTCCCAATCCGGCATTTCCGGATGGGAATGAACTGACGCCCGCGCGTTGGGCTTTGGGTAAAAAACTGTTTTACGACCCGGTGATGTCGAGCGACAGCACTCTTTCCTGTGCGTCGTGTCACCACGCTGCCAAAGCGTTCAGCGATACGGTGGCATTCAGTCCCGGCGTGGCCGGCCGGCCGGGTACGCGCAACGCGCCCACGCTGGCGAACATCGGATATCATCCCTATTTCACTCGTGAGGGCGGTGTGCCGACGCTGGAAATGCAAATTCTGGTGCCCATCCAGGAGCACAACGAATTCGATTTCAACATTCTGCTGATTGCGGAGCGACTCTTGCGCGATACGGCATATACCCGCATGAGCCAGGAGGCATACGGCCGCAGCCCGGATGCTTTCATCATTACGCGCTCGATAGCCTGTTTCGAGCGGACCTTCATCAGCGGGCAAAGCCGTTACGACCAATATTTTTTTCAGAAAAAAAACGCGGCGCTTACGGCGACTGAAAAACGCGGCATGGACTTGTTTTTTTCCGAAAAAACCGACTGTTCGCAGTGCCACACGGGGTTCAACATCACGAATTACGCTTTTGAAAACAACGGCCTTTACGCCGATTATCCCGATCCCGGCCGCTTCCGGCTGACTGAACTGGAAAGCGACCGCGCCCGCTTCAAGGTGCCGACACTGCGCAACGCCGCGCTCACCGCGCCGTATATGCACGACGGCTCGCTGCCGACTTTGGAGGCGGTGGTGGAACATTACAATTCGGGAGGGCAGCCGCACCCAAACAAAAGCACGCTGATTCGACCGCTGGCCTTGACAGCCACTGAAAAGGCCGATTTGGTGGCGTTTTTGAACAGCCTGACCGACGAAGCATTCATCAGCAATCCAAAATTTCGTCAAAATTGATTTCACTTTGATATGAAAAAACTACTTCTCCTGATACTTCCGGCCTTGTTCTTTGCCGCCTGCGATTCCAAAGACCCCGTCGAGCCGCCTGCCACCTACGACCCTACGCCCTACAACCTCGATGTGGGCTATTTCCCCGCCCCGGATTTGCCTGCCGACAACAAACTGACGGTGGCCGGCGTGCAACTGGGGCGGATGCTGTTTTACGAGCCGATGTTGTCGAAAGATGGTTCGCAAGCCTGCGCCGACTGCCACAAACAGCCTGATGCGTTTTCGGACATTCGCCAATTCAGCATCGGCGTGGAAGGTTTGCCCGGCAAGCGCCAGGCGATGGCGGTGATGAATTTGGCTTGGCACCACAACGGCTTGTTCTGGGACGGGCGGGCGCCGCACGTGCGCGACCAGGCACTCAAACCCATTCAGGATCCGCTCGAAATGAACGAAACGCTGCCCAACGTGGTGGCCAAACTTTCGGCAGACAAAAAGTACACCGACCAGTTCATCCGCGCCTTTGGCGACGCCACGGTGACTTCCGAGCGCGTGGGACTGGCCTTGGAGCAGTTCATGCTGACGATGGTGTCGAACAACGCCAAATACGACAAGTGGAAAAACGGCCAGGCGACGCTGAGCGACAGCGAAGAGCGGGGCCGGGTGCTGTTTTTCACCGAGTTCGACCCTTTCGGATCGGAGCGCGGGGCCGAGTGCTTTCACTGCCATGCGGGGTTCAATTTTACCAACGATGAATTTATGAACAACGGCCTCGACACCGATGCCGAACAGACTGACGAAGGCCGGCGAAAAGTGACCAACGACCCGCTGGACCAAGCCAAGTTCAAAGTGCCCAGCCTGCGCAACGTGGCGTTGACTCCACCCTATATGCACGACGGGCGTTTCGCGACTTTGGAAGCGGTGATTGACCATTACAACACGGGTGTGAAACAATCGGCCACGATGGACGAACTCTTGCAGTACAACATTCAGCCCGGCGGACTGCAAATGACCGTCCAGGACAAAGCCGATTTGGTGGCTTTTTTGAAAACGCTGACAGATGAGACGTTTCTGACGAATCCGGCGTATCAGAAGCCGGAATAAGTTTGAATTGCGCAGACACTCATGGAGCATTTTTCCCAAAAAAACCTAAGGATTCAACATCTCGCGCAGGCATGACAGAACAATCATTAGCGGCAATCGCTCCATCATGGGAACTATGGCGCCATCTGACCCGGTCGGAGCAAAAGACTCTGCTTCAATCGGCAAGGATTCAATCTTTGCCCCGGTTTCATGTATTGTTCGATGAAGACGAAGAAGGTACGTTTCTCCACGTTTTGATTACAGGAAGATTAAAAGTTTTTAAAACAGCGGATGACGAAAGGCAAGTGGTGTTGTACCTGATGCGCGACGGCGAAACCATAGGTGAGCACCTGATAGACAAGCCGGGAGCGTATGGATATACCGCAGAGTCGATTTCGGACAGCGTTATTCTGCTCCTTCGGTTGGACGCGCTTCGAGAAATTATCCGCCAGAATCTCTCCTTTTGCCGGGGGTTCAACGGTTTGATATTTACGCGTTTGCAAAAAGCCGAAAACCGGATGCTCAATTACCGTTTCAATCGGACAGAAGAACGGGTTTGTTTTTTCCTGAAAGAAATGGTCGAGCATGACTCGCGGAAGCTCGTCACCGGTGAACGGGAAATAAAATTCTTAATGACGCAGGCTTTCATCGGAGACATGGTTTCTGTCTCCCGGCAACAGGTTACGCTGGTGTTGCGCAACCTGGCAAAACGAAGGATTCTAAAATACAATCGGCGGCGGCTGATCATTTTTCGACCGGATTTGCTGTAAGTACCCCAACCCTGAAAGAATTTCCACCACATTGATTTTCAATTTTCCATCACTACTTTTTATGAAAATGACACTACGCCTTACCTTATTGATTGCACTATTATTGTTATGGTGCGCCCCAATCCTAAATGCCCAATGCCAGCCCGACGAGACGGAAGTCCGCCTCATCATTGAAACCGATACTTACGGTTTCGAAACCTTTTGGTCGCTGGCGCCTGCCGGTAATGCCTGCAACCAAACACCCATCGCCACCGGCGGCAATACCAACCAGGTGGGCTGCACCGGCGGCGGCCAGCAGGACGCCACCACCGCTTTCGGTTACAACGACAACGCAACCGTCAATGCCGGGCCGTGGTGCCTGAAAACAGATTCCGCATACACGCTTTACCATGTGGACGACTACGGCGACGGCGGCGCGAAGTTTACGATTATGATTGGCGACTACCCCGTTTATCAGTTCAAAAGCGTGGGGAACGGCGGCCAGTACAATTTCACGGTGACGCTGCCGCTTGCCTACAACGCCGCCTTGTCGAGAATCAGCACCTACGGTTTCAACGACCTGAAACCGACCGCGGTGCATGGCCAGATTTTCAACATGGGCGCTTCGGCGATTGATACCATTGACCTGAGTTATTCGGTGAACGGCGGCGCTCCGTTGACCGAGACGCTGACCGGGCTGAACGTCGAGCCGTTCACATCCGCTCATTTCAGCCTTTCCAATTTGTGGACGCCGACAGACACCGGGTTTTACACACTTCAAGTTTGGCTGAGCAATATCAACGGCAATGCCGACCTGAGCACGGCCAATGACACACTCGGCAAAGCGGTTTATTTCAGGGCGCCCAAGCCGGTGCTGATTGACCAATACCTGACTGATTCCGTGATTATCAAAACGATTGGTGTCGCTGCCGACGGCTTAGACAAGCCCCGCGATCTGGCTTTTGCGCCGACGCCCGCTCCCAACCTTTGGGTGGTGAACAAAAAAACCGAGGCCAGCGGCGGCAGCACGGTCACTTATTTCGATGCAGGGCTGCCGACGCAGGATGCGCAACTGAAAAAAGACCAGAACTCCTGGCATTTCATGTCGCTGCCGACGGGCATCGCATTTAGCTACAATGGCAATTTCGCCACCTCGCCCGGTGTATTAGACGCTAACCATCAAGGCAGTACAGCACATTTCACCGGCCCGGCGCTATGGACGAGTGATTGGTCGGTGTATGCCGAACCCTCCGGCGGCAACGGCAGCCACCTCGATATGCTGCACCAAAGTCCGTTCAGCATGGGCATCGAGTGGGAGGAAGAAAACGTGTTTTGGGTGAACGACGGCTACAATCAGAACATCGCCCGCTATGACTTCGGCGAAGACCACGGCCCCGGCAATGACGACCACTCCGACGGCATCGTGCATCGCTACACGGAAATACAGGTGGACAGGATTGACGACCACATTGCCAATCACCTGGCGCTCGACCGCGAAAGCGGCCTGCTTTACATCGTGGACAACGGAAACAAGCGGGTACTTCGCCTGGATATCCACTCCGGCACCCCAACCGCCAACCTGACGCCCTACGCCGAACCTTTGCACGAATACAAAGCCGTGACTGGCGCCGACTGGTCGGTGTACATTGATAGCCTTAGCAAACCGAGCGGCATCGCGGTCATCGGCGATTATCTGCTGGTGTCGGACTACGGAACCGGCGAAATCATCTTTTACGACCGCAGCGGCGACGAAGGCGTGGAACTGGGCCGATTCGATACCGGTCCGGGCGGCATTATGGGCATTGAAATCGGGCCTGACGGGAAAATCTGGTACGTGAACACCACGCAAAACAAGGTCTATCAATTAGACTACACCCCTTTCACGGTGGCGGCCAACGAACCGGGCAACGAGCCGGTATTTTCGGTGTCGCCCAATCCTACGAGCGGCGCTTTCGAGCTGCGATTTGGCGCCGGGCAGGATATTTCAAACTACCGGCTGCGTGTGATGAACGCTCTGGGGCAACTGGTATCGGACCAACCCGTTTCAGGCTCTTCATCGGTGCGCGTTGATTTGTCCGGTCAGCCAGACGGGTATTATCTCGTACAGATTGCCGACCAGAAAGGCAGCCGTACCGAGCGGGTGTTGCTATCGCGCAGGTAGTCGTCAGCCATATTGCCGACAAGCGATATTTTTTTAAAATTCGATACTGAACAATCCATGTTACATACCTCTTTTTTCAAAAAATACTGCTTGTTGGCCCTCTTGATGTGTGTGCAAGGCGGTTTGTTGGCTCAAACGCCGACCGACGAGCCGCCTTGCCTTTTCGATGCCTTGTTTCCGCCGGGCACATTGCAGGCAGCCGAAGCGCGGATCGGCGCGGCGCTTGGCCAAATGAAGGTAGCCGGTGCGCCCGAAAACAGCAACGACATCAGGATTATCCCCGTGGTGGTACACGTCATCCACAACGGCGGCTCCGAAAATATCAGCAACGCGCAGGTCGAGCGACAAATCGAAATCCTCAATGAAGACTACGGCAAACTGCCCGGCAGTCCGGGCAACGGCACGGGCGTGGACACCCGGGTGCGGTTTTGTTTGGCGAAAACCGACCCGCAAGGGCGCTGCACCGACGGCATCGTGCGGCTGAAAACGACGCTGACCAACCACCAGCCGGTGGACAGGTCAACACTGAAAAATCTGTCGTTTTGGGACAACACCCGCTACCTGAATATGTACGTGGTCAAAAGCATCAGCGGCAACGTGGGCGGTTATTCTTCTTTCCCGTATTCACCGCCCGACGAGGACGGCCTTGTGGTGCGGCACAACCTGTTTGGCGACGACGGAACAGCCGCGGCCTCCGGTGGACGGACGACGACACACGAGGTAGGGCACTGGTTCGGGTTGTACCACACGTTCAACGGCGGCTGCGGTCAGGACACCTGCGCTGACGGCGATTATGTGTGCGATACGCCACCGGTGGCCGACCCCAACTACTCTTGTAACCTGAACGCCAATTCTTGCGGAAACGACAGTCCCAACCTGCCCGACCAGGTGCGCAACTACATGGACTACACGCCCGACGAATGCAAAAATATGTTCACCCAGGGGCAAAAAGACCGCATCACGGCCACGCTCGACACGGTTCGCACGCTCATTTGGTCGCCTGACAATCTGGTCGCCACCGGCTGCGACAGCGCATACGTAGCGCCGCCGGTCTGCCCGGTTGCGGCGGATTTTGTCACGCTGACGCCACAGGTTTGCCTCGGCGGGAAGGTTTATTTCATAGACCGCTCGTTGAACCTGGCGACTTCCTGGCAGTGGTTTTTCCCCGGCGGTACGCCCGCAAGTTCCGTTTTGCAAAACCCGACCGTGACTTACGACAGCCTGGGCATATTTTCCGTCATGCTCGTTGCCGCCAATGCCAACGGCAGCGATACGCTCTTTTTGGAAAATTACATCAACGTCACCGAGCCGGGCATCGGTCAGTCGTTGCCGTTTTCGGCCAACTTCGACGACGGGATGTTCCCGCCGACGGGCACGGAAATCTACAATCCCGACCTCGGCATCACCTGGGAGTTGGACTCGGCGGCAGCCCATTCGGCGCCTTATTCTGCCCGCATTGACAATTTGGTGAACATCAACTACGGCACCCGCGACGAAATCGTACTGCCTTTTCTCGACCTGAGCACATCCAACCCCGATTCGGCGCTGTTGCTGACCTTTTGGTGGGCTTACGCTCGATCCGATCCGAATTATTCGGACGAACTTATCGTGCAGATTTCCAAAGACTGCGGGGTGAATTACACCAACATCCTGACCAAATCGGGTAACGCGCTCGTGACTGGCCCGACACAGACCACACCGTTCATTCCCACCGCAGCGCAATGGAAGAAAGCGACGGTCAACCTTTTCCAGTACAAAACCGAGCAGTACGTAAAAATCCGTTTCGTGAACGTGACGGACGGCGGCAACCGGCTGTATCTCGACGATATCCAAATCAACGGCGGCTTGGTGACGGCCACCGGCGAGCCGGGTCAATACGGATTGCCGCTGCGCTTGTTTCCGAATCCGGCCTTTGACCGCGTGCAAGTGCGGGCAGACGGAGGCTGGGACGAGCCGATGCACATTCGCGTATATGACAACCTGGGCCGGTTGCTGCGCGATTACGGCGCTTCCGCTGCCGGTACACTCGACTTGACGGGGCTGCCCAACGGATTGCTTTTCGTAAAAATAGAATCCGCAGGGCGCATAGCGTCCTTTCGGTTGATGAAAGAAAAATAACGGATATGGAAGATTTTCCAAACTATCACCCCATGATTGTCCACTTCCCGATTGTGTTGCTGTTGCTGGCAGCGGTGATGCAATTGGCGGGCTTTTTTGTGAAAAACAAGGGGTTTCACTACACAATTCTGGCGTTGGCGGTGCTGGGCTACGCCTCGGCCTATTTTGCCGCCGCATGGCGGCATCCGCAAATCGAGCGGGAAGCGGTGAGCGCGGCGGTGTTGGCAATTTTTGACGAGCACCAACTCTATGCGCGTTGGTCGGTGTATCTGGGCGGTGCGGGAGCGGTGCTGAAAGGCATCGAACTTTATTTTCGGCAGCGATTCTTTTTGGCTGCATTGACCGCATTGGCATTACTTGGCGCAGCGGCGGCAGTCGCGATTTCGGGACATCACGGTGCGGAGTTGGTACATAAATACGGGGTGGGGCCGAAGGGGGAATTTTTGAAAAAGAAGCCGGTTGGCGCTGCCCAGGCGGTGGTTTACGACAATCCGAATGCGGTCGAAAATGACACCACGCCCAAAAGCATCAAAGCGATGACCGTCGGAAAAATCGGGGCCGTCACCGTCACCATTCAGTATTCCTCCCCCAAAGTGCGCGGGCGGGCGATTTGGGGCGATTTGGTGCCGTTTGAAAAAGTGTGGGTCACGGGCGCGAACAATGCCACCTCCATCGAATTTGACCGCGCCGTGGAAGTGGCCGGCACGGTGATTCCGGCGGGCAAGTATGCCTTTTTTACCATTCCCGGAAAGGAAACCTGGACGCTGATTTTGAACAAGAACTGGGAACAACACCTTGCGGACGAGTACGACCCGAAAGACGACGTGGTGCGCACGGAGGTCAAGCCCGAACCCGCTCCGCACACGGAACGATTGCAATATTTTGTGGACTCGCCGATGGGTGATGCTGCCGAGGGCGGCGTTTCGATGGCTTGGGATACTTTGAAAATTCGGATGGCGGTGAAGGTTAAGTTTTGAATTCTGTTTTCCGACCTGCAGACGCATTGCGACGCGCTGTGCAAATTCGGCGACAGCCACCACATCATGCATAAAATAGCAAAAAAGCCATGACAATCAAACCGTTACTCGTTCCAATGCTCGCCGCTGCCCTTCTCGCTTTGGCGAACTTCTCCCCTCCCCCACCCGGCCCTTGCGACTCGCCTTTGGTGGGCGGGCACACCGGCGCGCCGGGCGAAACCAGTTGCACGGGCTGTCACGGCGGCACGGCCAATACCGGCCCCGGCAGCCTGACGCTCACGCTCAGCGACACCACGTTGATGTATTCGCCCGGCGAAACGTTTGACGCGACCGTCGTGATGAAACAAGTCGGGCGCGACAAGTTCGGGTTCGTCGGGCTGGCGTTGAAAGATGCGGGCAACACGACCATCGGCACGTTCACGATTGACGACATGGTACGCACCCGGACTTTCAACGACGGCTCGCGCAAATATGTGTCGCACACGCCCTGCGGCGCAGACGCCACACCGCCCGACAGTCTTTCGTGGACATTTCACTGGAAAGCGCCCGCAACCAACGTGGGCAACATCACCCTGTACCTCGCAGGGTTGGCTGCCAACCACAACCACGCCCTGAGCGGCGACGACACCTACACGCTGACGGTGCATCTTGTGCCGGACACCATTCTCTTGGATGCGAAAGAGCCTGTCGCGGCGAATCGCCTTCGACTTTGGCCGAATCCGGCTTCCGATGTGGTTTACTTCGCCCTCGAAGGCGCCGACAGCGGGCAAACGATTCACCAAGCCGAAATCTGGTCGGCAGCCGAGATGGTGTGCATTACCGACCTTACGGAAAATAAATTGACGGTAGCAGGCCTGGATGCGGGCGTTTACCGGCTGCTTTTGCGCGATGAGGATGGAGCGGTCATTGGGCAGACGAATTTTGTGAAACTATAAACCTGTTCTTTTCATGCGCCACACCCGTCAATACTACCTCCGCCGATTGCACCGCTACATGGGCGTGACCATTGGGATTCAATTTTTGCTTTGGACTATCGGGGGGCTGTATTTCAGTTGGTCGGACATGGACGAGATACACGGCGATTATCAGCGCCGGCCGGCGCCGCTGCTAGTGCCGGATACGGCAGACTGGGTATCGCCCTCGGTGGTCGTGCAGAACCTGCGAGCAGCGGGTGAAAGCCCCGACAGCATCCTCAGTCTGCGCTTGGTCCCGGTGCTGGACGCGGTGTGCTGGCAGGTGGTTTTTTTTGAAAAAAATGCCCGCCACCGGCATCCGCGAAAAGTGCGGCTTGCCGATGCCAAAACCGGCGCACTGCGCCGGGCCTTGTCGAAAGAAGAAGCGGTGGAAGTTGCGGCCCGGCAATTCAACGGCACACCGACTTTGCTATCGGCGGTGTACCTCGATGAAATGCCTCCCGACCACGAATACCGGGAAAATGCCTTGCCCGCCTGGGCCGTCACTTTCGAACATTCTTCCAAAACCGTTGTGTATGTCGCTGCCGAATTGGGCACGGTGGAAAAATTCCGCAACGAAAAATGGCGGTGGTTCGATTGGCTCTGGATGCTGCACGTGATGGACTACGAAAGCCGCGACCACATCGGCAATTGGCTGTTGCGGGTATTTTCAGTGCTGGGGCTGTTGACCATTTGTTCGGGTTTTGCGTTGTTTATGGTTACTTCACCAACACTACGCAAATTGTATAAGTGATGAAATTGACGGAGCGAGCCAGTAAGTTGTTCCAACAACAATTAGAAAACGATCAACTCAATCGCAATTTCAGAGGGGAAGCGGCTGAGATTATCAACGGTTTTTTACAAAATGAGGAGAAGGTTAGCCCCGATGATTTGGTGTTTATTGGCTCTTTTTTGAGGAACAGTGATTGGCACCAGAAACACCTGTTTGGTGTACAAACTAAAAAATTATCCAATGTGGTTTTTGATCACTATTACCCTCGCATTATCGGGGGTCGGTTTTATCACTTCACTACTTTTTATCACTTCACTAATATCATTGGATCGAAGGAGTTGTGGCTTTTTAACCTACTGAAACGAAAAAGCGCCGAGTATTTTCGGCCTTTTTACGAAGATCACGGCCTGCGTGGTTATGACGAAAAGCATGACGGGAACGGCAAGCCATTTTGGGAAAAAATCATGCAAGAAACTTTTTACGCCTCTTTTGCCGACCCAAGGATTCTTTCCGAGCAAACAGAAGCCACTCTTTGGCGAGGATTTGCTGAAAAAGGATTTGGAGTGCGGCTTGAATTTGAAATTACCCCTAATATTCCCGATTTCCGGGTGGTTTATTACCGTAAAGAGTCGTTGTTACCTAAAAAATTAGTGATGAATCAGATTTGTGGGGCGATTATGGAAAGGTTTGGCCGCACATTTACTGTTTCCGGTATCTCGAAAATGGGAGCCTTTTACGTAGATGGCGACTTTGAAGATGAAAGCGAGGTTCGTCTTGTCATCAAAGCAAACACCGATGACTACCCGTTTCGATTTGAGCCTAAGCAATACAAAGGAAGCGTAACATTCATCCGACTACCCTTTCGGAATAAATATGCGCGCATCCGACTGGCAAGCATTCAACCGGGTATTTACAGACCCAAAAAAGATGTAGAACAAGTCATATTGAATTACAAAAGCCGCCCAAAACCAATTGTTTTAAATAACAGCATTTTAATCTAACGACATGAAAATCACATTCATACTCTACCTCTTTTTCGGGTACATTGTCAGTATTTCCGCCCAAACCCTCACCGGCACAGTCACCGACTCCAACGGCGCACCCGTGGCCAATGCCCGTGTGACCATTTTTCTCAACGATACTTCCATGTTCCGGGAGGCTCGTACCGATGCCAACGGGGTTTATCTTTTTGAAAATCTCGACCCGTATTATTTCTTTTTCAACGTGGCTGTGCGCGGCTTCGAACTTTTCCAAAACGCCACGACGGGCATCGTCGGCACGGTCATCCATGATGCGCAATTAGAACCCGAAACGCATCCCGGCCAGTGGACGACGATCATGAATTCACCCGAACCGCTCGGCGGCACCGACCTCGGCGTTCTGCTGCCCGACGGCAGTATTTATTACTGTCACAATACCAAAGACCCTTTCGTATTCGACCCCGCACTCGACGATATGCTTGCCATTCCGGGCGATATGCAGGTGCAGGGTTGTGCTGCCTCCAAACTGCTTTGGAACAACAAGGTCATCATGGCGGGCGGCACGGACCAGGAAATTTACGGACCCGGTACGCGGAAAATCAAACAGTTCGGCCTCGCCACGCAAACCTGGCAGTCCTTGCCGCTCATGCTCGACTACCGCTGGTATCCCGCCATGACCCAACTGGCCGACGGGCGGCTGCTCATCGTAGGCGGAGGCGGGCTGAACAACCCCGTCCGGGTGAAAACCTCCGAACTCTACGACCCTATCGCCGGCACGACCGAATGGGCCGACACGGTGGCCATCGGCATGGAGCAATCGCCCATCCTGACGCTTTACAGCGGCAAAGCCCTGATGACGTTCCGCCCGCCGCAACTGTTCGACCCGGTCACTGAGCAATGGGATTTGGCTGCCGATTTTGTGCAGGGAAACCGGATGCCCAACGGCGACCATGTGGATCACGAACTGGTGCATCTACCGGAAGACGAGGTGATCGCCATAGGCTTTAAACCCTTCCCCGCTGGCAGTGGCGGCAACCTTGTGGAGCGTTACGACCCCATCGCCGACGCATGGGCTTTAGGAGCCGATTTCGACCCGCTCCGTTCGCGCTCCGAAACGGTGCTGACCCCTGACCGCCGCATCCTTGTGCTCGCTGGGGCCAAAGAAGACCCCGCCCACCCTGCGCCCGTGAACCAATGGGGCTACATGGACCTGACCGACCAATACGACCCCTATGCCGACACCTGGCGGCGGCTCGCGCCGATGCCCCGCAAGCGGGAGTACCATGCGCTGGCCATTCTTGTGCCCGACGGTCGCGTGATAGTCGTGGGAGGCGAAGGCGAACCCGGCAACGAGCCGCCGTTGAGCGTCATCGACGCTTATGAGCCGCCGTACCTGTTCCGGGGCGTGCGTCCGCAAATCCTGAACCTGGCAAAAAGCGATTACCGGCGCGGCGAGACGATACACTTCGACGTGGCGCGCACCAACGCACCCACTTCGGTGGTTTTGCAAAGTATGCAGGCCGTCACCCACATGATGAACTGTGGGGAAAATCGTTTTCTCGATTTAAATTTTTCGGTTGAAAATCAAGCCATTAGCGCAGAAATCCCCGACGATTCCCTGAAAGCCTTGCCGGGCTGGTATTTGCTCTGGGCGATGGTGGACGACATTCCATCGGTGGCGAAAATTGTGCGGATTCTGCCGGGGAAAGCAGCGGTTTCGGTCAAAAACCCGGCATTCGAGCCGGCGCTTTCCGTTTTTCCCAACCCGGCGAGCCGGGAGATTTTCCTGCAAACAACCTTTTCGGGAGAGGAACGTATCCGATCGGTTTCGATGGCGGATGTGTCGGGCCGAATCGTCGGCTTTTGGTCGGGCGGCCTCGCGCCGGATGCCGATGGGCGCCTGCGGCTGGCTTTGCCCGACTGCCCGACAGGGGTTTATTTTTTGAAAATGGAAACGGGGCGAAGGGTGTTGGTGCGGCAGTTTGTCAAAAAATGAGTTCAGCCAAGAAATGCTCGAAAAATTGATTTCCCAAAGGCGACAACTCACGCTTTTCCTCGAAGGGCAGGAAGCCGAGGCCGTCGAAAACGTGCAGCGGGCATTCGACCCGCACCTCTGAAATCCGAACTTCAAATCGAGATGTCCCCCGTGTTGTGCGCGCACAGCACGGGGGATTTTATTTTTTATAAATTTTTTTCAGGCTCGTGCAGCTTTTCTTTTTCAACGCCCGCACTTCTCCTTTTAGAAAATTGAACGCATTAGACGCAAATCCGCCGAGCACCGACATGGTATTGGCCGCCGCTTGCTGTGCAGGCGAACGGTACGCTCAGCGTATGTTGTGGGAGCGGTACAGCAGAAGGATGTTCGGTGTGTGTCTGCGATTTGCCAATTCGCCAACGGAAGCGGAGGACCTGTTGCAAGAAGGCTTCGTGCAGGTATTTCAAAACATCTGCAAATACCGGGGCGAGGGCAGTTTGGAAGGTTGGATACGGCGAATCGTGGTGCGCACAGCGCTGGAACAATTGCAAAAACAGCGACAACTGCCCGAAACGCTGAATTTGGACGTACTGGAAGGTTTCGAATTTGAAAGCATGGATGAATCGGACACGGAACTGCCCGAACGATTGCTGCGGCTGCTCCAACAAATGCCCCCGGGTTTCCGCAGCGTGCTCAATTTGTACGTCCTGGAAGACCACAGCCATGAAGAAATCGCCCGCGAATTGGGCATCACCGTAAGCACCTCAAAATCCCAGCTGATTCGGGCAAAAACCTATCTGCGAAAGCTGTTGAACAAAACATTGATGTTGATATGACAAACCGTTCTGCTCACTTTGACGAAATAGAACGCCTGCTCCGGGAAGCACTTGGCGACTATGCGCCACCCGCCCCGGAACGGGTGTGGAAGCGCGTCGAGGCACGGTTGTCCAAGCGCCGCCGCCCGGTGATTTGGTGGTGGCTGGCGGGCATGGGACTGGCAGTTTTGCTTGGCGGGTTGGCTATGCGGAAAATGCAGGGGGACAAACCTACCGTCGCTGCGCCACAAGCAGCTGCACCGGTTGTGGGCAGCAGCGTGAACGCCTTTGAAAATACAGTGGCGAATGCCGCCCTCTTGCCCGGCGGCGATGTTCCTGTCCGTCAAATGCCGACAGACGATGCACTGCCAATGCGAAAACACAGCGTGTTGCAAAAACAGGCAACACAAACAAGCCCCGAGCAGGTGTTTCAGCTGATTACCCCGATAAACGCTGTGGTTGCCGACTCGGGCCAAGTTATGGCCGATTCTTTCGACACATCGGATGTCATCGTTTTGTCTCCATTGCCTACGCTGCCACCACCACAATTGGCAATTGCGCAAAGGATAGAGTCTCTTTCATCTTTGACAGTTGAAATACCACGCCGCGCCCGTTCGAACCAATGGTCGGTCGGGTTGCACATAGCCCCGGTGTGGCAGTGGCAGAAATTAGCCGGAATGAATCAGACCGGGCACATCCCGGTTGCCGAACACACACAAAACCCGGCAACGGGCCTGCAATCGGGCATTTCAATAGCTTATCAACTGAATCCGCGCTGGCGTGTAGAATCTGGTCTCTGGCAACAGACTACCACCCACATCTATTCCGATATCGCCACATTGCGCCTTATGGACGGCATCAACCTCAACCCGAACGACCCTGGCGCGAAACAATACGAATTCCGGTACGCACTTCCTTCAAACGGGGGGATTCCCACAGAGGTGGTTTTGCTTATGGAAGAGGTGGACCCCACTTCGCACATACCCAACGACGAGCCCTTTGTGGTGACCATGCAAACCAGGCTCCGCAGTACTGAATGGCTCGTACCGCTCAGCATGCAAAGGCTTTTGGGATATGGCCGCTGGAAAAGCACCTTGCGCGGTGGCGCAATGTTGGGCTTCTCAGGTCGCGCGAATGCACAAGTGAAGCAATTCTCCAAAGCGCATACGGGCTTGTATTTCCCGGACGGGCACATACCGGTGGTGACGATAGTTGACTACAACAAGATGGCGTTGCACTACTTGTTCGGAGCAGGAATAGAGTACCGGCTTGCGCCGCGTTGGCGACTGTCTTTTGAACAGTTGCTGACCGGGAGAAGGGGGCAAACTTCGATTTCTGCCAGCGCCGGATTGTTTTATCATTTTTAATAGGCCTCCCTGCTCCAACACAGTTTTTTTAATCCCTTACACACATTCTTTTCCTCCAACCCGTATTTTAACTTTTAAACTCATGACAATGAATCAAACTTATCCGCTGCATGGTCCTACTAATGGGGTCGAGGTTTCCGAGATTCACGTGAATCACCCCTTGAAACAGCACCTAAACGGCTCAACCAAGAACCCCGTCAAAACTTTTTGCGACAAGGCGCTCTTTGGCAAGGAAGATTCCGACCGGCACATCATTTCCATTTTCGCCATTGCATTGGCGTCGAGGGGTAAAACTTTTGTGGAACTCGGGGTAAGAGAAGGGCACACCACCCAACCGTTGCTGACGGCAGCCGAAATGAATAAAGGGCATTTGTGGTCTGTTGATTTGAATCCGCCGACGGAATTTGTCCCTGATTCCGGCCATTACACATTCTGCCAGCAGGACACTATCGAATTTCTCGAAACCTGGGATGAGCGGAAAAAAATTGACGTTATCTTCATTGACGACTGGCATTCCTATCCTCATGTAAAAAAGGAGTTGGAGATTCTCGACCGGTTAATCGGCCCAAGCAGCGTGGTGTTGCTGCACGATTTGATGTACGGAAACACGGACCCGTTTTATCATACGGATTTGACCCTCAAAGATGGCCAGTGGGCCAAAGGCGGGCCGTACAGGGCTGTTGCCGAATTGGACCCGCAGTTTTGGGAATGGTCAACGTTGCCCTGGAACAACGGGCTTACCATTTTAAGAAAAAAATACAGCAACAAGTACCACAGCAGGTAATCCTGATTCCTGCCCCTTCTTTTTTCAAACGCTCAAATGATGCGGACATGACGTTGCTGCAAATGCTTCGGCGGATTCCTTTTGTCAATTCGAAACTGGCGATTCTGCATCCGAGGCTGGACGATATACTGCTCAGTTTTTTTGGCAAAAATGACCCTGTTGTGTTTTTCGACATAGGCGCCAACACGGGTCAAACGATTGATTACATCAGCAAACTTTTTCCCAATGCTTCCATTTTTTCTTTTGAACCGACTCCGAACATTTTCAGGGAATTGTACGAAAAGTACGAGGGCACGAGAAATGTCTATCTGTTCGATATCGCTTTGGCCGAATCGAACGGGAGACTGTATTTCCATACCTCTGATTTTTCTTCAACCAATTCTTGTCTCCAACCGAACGACGCGCTCTACGGCGGATGTTATCCCGAAATCAAAGAGGCGTTGGCAGAGACCAAAACGATTCAGGTGGACTCTTTGACCTTGGACAGCTGGTATGCCGAATACTTTACCGACAGCGAGGAAGTTCACATCGTGAAAATAGACGTTCAGGGATTCGAGTACAACGTGCTGCAAGGCGGGCTGCAAACGCTGAGAGAAAAAGTTAAGGTGCTGTATCTGGAAGTGCAATACCTCGAATTCTACAAAAATGCCGTGCCTTTTTACAAGATTTTCGAACTGCTGTACGAAAATGGCTTCTATCAATACTGCCACATCGGCGCAAGCAAAAGAAACAAAATTCAAATGGTGGAATCAGACGTGCTGTTTGTCAACAGCAAGTTTTTTAAGCCGGGTGGATGATCAGGTTGCAAGAGCAATTCAGGTTTTGCACCTAAACTATCGGTAAATCATCCCCCGTGTCGGCTTCATTCTGCCGTACTACCCCTTTCAATTGATTGGTCAACGCCAAAACACCGCTCTGTGGTCATCGCCACAGGTGGGTTGTCCTTTGCCTTTGCCGCAGGGAGGCTTGGCCATATTTGAAAATCGCTTTACAGCAGATGAACTGCAAAAAGACATAAAAAATGTCCGAAACCGTTGCCACAAGCCGCTATCTGGCTATTGATTTTTTTCGAGGCCTTACCATCGCACTGATGATAATCGTCAACACGCCCGGCGATTGGGAGCATGTGTTTGCACCACTGCGTCATGCCGAATGGCACGGCTGCACATTGGCGGATTGGATATTCCCTTTTTTCCTGTACATCGTGGGGGTGTCGGCGTGGTTTTCTTTTGAAAAATACCACCAAAAACTGTCGCCCGCTCTTGCACGGAAAATACTTCGTAGAGCGGGGCTGATTTTCCTTATCGGGGTGGCACTGAATGCTTATCCGTTTGTGCATACCAACTGGCCGGAATTGCGCATCATGGGCGTGATGCAGCGCATCGGACTTGCCTACGGACTGGCGGCTTTCCTCTGCTTGTCGCTGAACAAAAAGCAACTGGTCATCGCAAGTGGGCTGCTGCTCGTCGGGTACTGGGCGGCGTTATGGTTCGGCGGCACGGGAGACCCTTATTCGATTGAGACAAATCTGGTGCGGCAAATCGACCTCGCGGTGCTCGGCGCGGCCCACCTTAATCACGGCATCAGTATTCCGTTCGAGTCGGAGGGATTGTTGAGCACCTTGCCAGCCGTCGTCACGGTCATCATCGGGTATCTCACGGGTGGATTGATCGCGGATAAAAAGCAGGACAAAAAACGCCTGGTGTCCGATTTTTTGAAATACGGACTGGCGCTTACCGCCACCGGATTGCCGTGGGGCGCGGTTTTCCCCATTATCAAACTGCTTTGGACGAGCTCTTTCGTGCTATACACCGCAGGGTTGGCCATGATTTTTCTGGCCTTTTGCATCTGGGCGCTCGATGTCCGGGGCTGGCAGACGATTGCCCGGCCGTTTCTGGTTTTTGGGGCAAACCCATTGTTCGCCTACGTGCTTTCGAGTGTAGCGGCCAGAAGCATGCTGCCGCTAAAATACACCGACCCGGCTGGCAAAACCCGCAACGCGATGTACTGGATTTATGAAAAGATGTTTTACCCCGTCGCTGGCGCCGAACTTGGCTCGTTGCTGTTCGCGCTGAGCTTTACGGCGGTGATTTGGTTGGTGTGCCGGGAGCTTTGGAGGCGAAAGATTTTTGTCAAGATTTAGAAACCGTCTGAAAACCCCCACCGGGCGATAAGGCGCATCTTTTGCCGTCATGCAGCGGCTATTTTTTCGGCAATAGGACAAGACTATTCCCTTAAAAATGAGCCTTACCTGACACCAAAATCTACGCCTTCTCGCCTCGCCGGGGGTTTTCAGACGGTTTCTTAGAAAAAATGAAGGCTCGTGCAACCTTTCTCCGCGCCGCGCCGCACTTGCTTTTTTAGTTGCTACGAGTTTGCGATAACGATTTTTTAACGGCAATTTTTTCACACAATGAAACTACGAATCAAATTACCCGGACTGGCGGTGATGGCTGCTTTTCTTGTGCTTTCTTGCGCGCGCTGCCAAAAAATGAACAACAGCGATGCAGCAACAGCCCGGAAGGTGGTGGAACGCGGGTTTTCCAACCCGCTGGCAATACCTGCCTTTGTAGATGGCTCCAATGCCGCTTTCGATGCAAAATCCGGCACGGCACAGCTCGGCACAGACGTAAGCGTGAATGCTTTGGGGTATGGCGGCGCTGCCATATTGGGGCCAACCATTCGGATCCGGCAGGGCGAAGGGTTCAATCTGGCATTTGCAAACAATTTGAGCGAAGCGACCAATATTCACTGGCACGGACTGGAAGTGCCTGCCGCGCAGGATGGCTACCCGACCGATGTGACAGCGCCCGGCGGCTCGTTCCAATACAACTTCCCGGTGAAAAACCGCCCCGGCACCTACTGGTATCACCCGCACCCGGACATGTCTACGGCCAGTCAGGCCTGGCGCGGGCTGGCGGGTTTCTTCGTGGTCACTTCGCCGGAAGAAGAATCCTTAGGTCTGCCTTCGGGCGAATACGACGTGCCGCTTGTGGTGCAGGACAAGCGGCTCGACGGCGGCCTGACCTACAACCCGGATACCGATGACCGCAGCATCGGAATGTTTGGCGAATCCATCCTGGTGAATGGCACGGCCTCGCCGGTGCTCGAAGTTGCCACCCGCACATACCGGTTCCGGTTGTTGAACGGCTCGAACGCCCGTATTTACAACTTCGCGTTTTCGAGCGGCGCTATGTTCCATCTCATCGGTTCGGATGGCGGTTTGCTGGATGCGCCGGTGTCGGTGTCGTCCGTGATGCTTGCGCCCGGCGAGCGGGCAGATATTCTGTTCGATTTCGACGGTCAGGCCATCGGCTCGGAATTGTACTTGCAGAGCAACGCTTTTGCCGGGACGGAGACGCAAGGGCAGCAGGCGTTTTACATCCTGAAATTGAAGGTGACGCGGCAAGAATCCGACAATACATCCATACCTGGCGCGCTGATGCCGGTTGAAAAAATACCAGAGTCGCAGGCGGTCGCCACGCGCACGTTCAACATCGGACACATGATGCAGCACGGCGGCATGGACGGTATGGTGATGCACCCAATAGACGGCAAAACATTCGACCCTGACCGCCGCGACGAAGTGGTGAAGGCCGGAACGGTTGAAATCTGGGAGTTCGACAATTCGGCAGGTACGGAGACGCACCCAATGCACCTGCACGCCGGGCAATTCCAGGTGCTATCCCGCAGCGGGGGCCGTGGGGCCGTCGAGCCTTGGGAACGCGGCTGGAAGGACACCGTGCTCGCTTTCCCCGGCGAAAAAGTGCGCATCATTGTCCGTTTTCCCGACCTCAAAGGCAAATTCGTTTTTCACTGCCACAACCTCGAACACGAAGATGGGGGGATGATGCTCAACTATGAAATCCAGTGACACGCCAATTCATTCATTCAAACATAAAATTTTACAAACATGAAGCAAATCATGCCCTTATTCTTCGCCGCTTTGTTCCTGTTCGGCGGGGTTTTTTACTCCTGTAAAAACGACGACCCGACCTTGACCGAAAACCTGACCGCCGAGTGGAATTCCACCGAAATCAAGGTTGACGGCGTAGCAGCACCGGCCTCGACGACGATGTTTCTGCACCTGCAAACGGGCGGCAACTACGAAATAACCACCAACATCACGCCCTTCACGCATCCCACTTCCGGCACATGGGCAGCGGATGAGGCCAATATGAAACTCACGCTGTCGGGCAATGTATGGACGATTCACCACCTCGAAGGCAATACCCTGCGCATCGGCAACACGGTGGACAGCGTGGAGGTGGAGATAGATTTTGAAAAATGATTCATCGGGGTTTATACAGGGTGTGTAGCTGGGTCGGGAGTTCCACAGCTCCCGCCCGGCTGACCCTGCTGTTGTACGTCAAAATTATTTGATGCTCGCGTTAAAAAATATTCAACATGAGAAGGTCAATGCTGCTGATCGCCGGTATGTTTTTTTCATGCGCTTCGCAAGGTCAATCGCAGCGGTTGATGTTGTTTGAAGAGTTCACGGGAGAAAACTGCCCGCCATGCGCCGTTTACAACCCCGGTTTGAATCAATTGCTCGATGCCAACGCTCAGAAAATTGTCTCTGTCAAGTACCAAACCGACATACCTTTCGGTACGCCCCGCTTGTACGACTACAACCCGGTGGATGTGGACGATGCGAGCATCTATTATTCCAACGCGTCCGCACCGTATGGCCACATGGACGGTAGTACATGGAGCGGTCCCGTGTTCGGTTTCAATCAGGCAATTTTGGACGCCCGATATGCCGTGTCATCGCCATTTGCCATTTCGGTTTCTCACGATTTTTCCGATGCACACGACACTGTTTTTACCCATGTCGTGATAACGGCGACACAAGCCATTTCAGGGATGCCCCAGTTGAGGGCAAAGATTGCCGTGACAGAGAAGGACATCACGGGCTTCACTTCGTACAACGGCGAGAATCATTTTCAGAACGTGATGCGAAAACTGTTGCCGGATGCAGTCGGCACACCCCTCCCGGCGGATTGGGCTGTCGGCGATTCGGTCGTTATCGAAGCGCAATGGGAGATTTACGCCGGGGACCCGACGCCCGACTGGACGCAATTGGAGGTCGTGGCTTTTGTCCAGAACGAGGCAAATAAAGATGTGATGCAGACGGGGTTTAACCCTGCACTCATTACTACCAGCGCTACCAATCCTGCTCTTGGTGAAAGAGAAATAAGTGTGTGGCCGAACCCGGTCACCGATAAGTTGAGCATACAAGCCGACTTTGAACACCCCACAGATGTTTCGATTTCAATGGTGGACGCGCGGGGGGCAAGCCCCTTGTGCCCCATCCATTTGCACGATGTGACCATGCTGAACGAACAGATACCCCTCTCGTCCATGCTTCCAACAGGGGTTTATATCCTGAAAGTCCAGACCGATGAAAACGTCATCGAGGTCAGGAAAGTCATTGTTCAATAAAACCGCCTCAACATGACGCTGTCTAAAAGAAAACAAGTCGCTTACAGGGCACTTGGCCGGGACGGGAGCTCCACACCTTCCGCCCGGCTTTTAAAAGAAAAAAGCAGGTTTTGAGGTGGTAGTTTTTGTTTACGTCCGGTGGCGCGGAACAGTTTTCGCGCCACCTTTTAAAAGAAGATTTTATGAAAAATGCTCTTTTACTGCTGATTTTGCTGGCTTTTGGCGCGAATTGCACCACGAGTAAGGTGTCAGCTACTGCCGCCGGAGATGCGACCGACTGGTTTTTTCATTACAACAAAGCCGTCGCCTACGAAGCACAAAAGAAGCACGGCAAAGCCTATAAGAGCCTAAACAAAGCAGCCGAACTCGCCATCGAGTCACTGAACGAAAAGAAAATGCTCGAACGGCTTCTGGCCGACCAGAACGGCACACTGCAATACCTCGCCGCCGGACCACAAAACCACAACTGGGGCCATATCCGAAAGGCGCTCGAAACAAGAGATTTGAAGTGGCTGAAAGAGGACGTATATCAAGACCCCTTCGACGATCACAGCGGGCATAAACATTAAAAGTGCGTGAAGGAATACCTGTTTTAAGAAAATGACGAATACAATGCTTGCCGCCCTCCTCCTAAAATTTGTTGTGTGCTTTTCGCTCGCCCGGGCGCAAGGGCCGCTGGACGGCTATATGAAAGGCGCCAAACACCTGGATGTGGCGATTTCCTATTCCGGGATGCAAGCCGAACAATTCAGCGGCGCAAACGGTAGCGTATTCAACTTGCCTTACCGTGGCAACTTGCTCAGTTTTTTTGCCGAATACGGGGTAACAGACCGGCTGGATGTGGTCGTGTCCGTGCCATACGTGTACACCAATCAAAACAGTGGGTTGCAGGACGGCGGATTGTACCTCAAATATCGCCCTTTACGGGTTGCGCTTGGTGATGCGGGGTATTTTAACGGCATTTTGGGCATTGGCAGTAGTTTTCCATTGAGCGACTACGCGCCTGTTACTGTCGGCGCTTTGGGGCAAAAATCTGTTGTCATACCGGTGCGGGCTCTTTTTCAATTTGAGTCCAAATTCGGTATTTTCATCAACCTGACGAGCGGGTACAACTGGCGGTTGGATGAAATTTCGGAGCGCGACCTGTCTGTCGTCCTCCAACAACGCCCTGATTATCAAGTTGTCAAGCCCAAGAGTTATGCTACATTTTTAGCAAAAATAGGTCTGCCCGCGGCACATTACTATTTAGATGCCTGGATAGAACGGCAAGTGACACAAGGCGGGGCGGATTTTGTGCCCGATGTGCCGGATTTACCACAGGCCTACGGCGTTTCGTACTGGCAATTCGGCGGTACTGCCTATTATTCGGATAACGGAAAAACGGGTTTCTATGCAAGTTTTGGGAAAATATCAAGCGGGCGGAATGTCAGCCGAATTTTTCGACTGACCGGAGGCGTCGTGTTAAAATTGAACTTTCAAAAAAACAACTCCGGCCATAAAAACTAAACGTATGGAAAATCACGAGCATCCCCACCCCACCCCGCCCCAAAGACAAGAACACCGATTATCACCGGCTGCCGCCAACGGCGTTCATGCTCATCATGCCTCGGCTGGCGGTGAGCACGGCGAACACGACAAACACAAAGGCCATTCGGTGGACGGTTTCCGGCGCAAATTCTGGTTGTCCCTGGCTTTGACCGTCCCCATATTGTTGCTGTCCGATATGATTCAGCACTTCTTTGGGTTTCACCTCGATTTTGCGGGGCGCAAGTGGGTGTTGTTCGGTCTATCCTCCATTCTATTTGCTTACGGCAACCAGCCGTTTTTGGCCGGGGCCGTGGCCGAATTGCGCCACCGCATCCCCGGCATGATGACGCTCATCGCGCTGGCCACGACAGTAGCGTTTGTGTACAGCGTGGCGGTCACTTTCGGGCTGCCGGGAATGGATTTTTATTGGGAATTGGCCACGCTTATCGTAGTGATGCTGCTTGGCCACTGGATTGAAATGAAAACCGTGTCGGGCGCGTCGCGGGCGCTGGAAATGCTGGTCAGCCTGATGCCCGCCGAGGCACACGTGGTGCAGGCCGACGGCTCGGTGCAGGACCACCCGATTCAGCACTTGCAAGTCGGTGAGGTGGTGTTGATAAAAGCCAACGAAAAAATACCGGCAGACGGTGAGGTGGTGGAAGGCGAGAGCTACGTCAATGAATCCATGCTGACCGGCGAATCGCAGCCGGTAGTTAAGGCGATCGGCGCAAAAGTCATTGCAGGAGCTGTGAACGGCAGCAGCACCTTGAAAATCCAGGTGACCAATGCCGGGCAGGACAGTTATTTGCAAAAAGTGGTGCGCATGGTGCAGGAAGCCCAATCCAGTAAATCTAAAACTCAAAACTTAGCCGACCGCGCCGCACGCTGGCTAACATACTTAGCCATTGTCGCGGGGCTGTTGACGTTGGGCTACTGGCTTTGGGCAGGGCAAACGACAGCCTTCGCGCTCGAACGTATGGTGACGGTGATGGTCATCGCTTGTCCGCACGCGCTGGGGCTGGCCATTCCGTTGGTGGTCGCCATTTCCACCGCATTGTCGGCGCAGCACGGATTGCTTATCCGCAACCGCACAGCTTTTGAAAATTCCCGCAAAATCACGGCCATCGTCTTCGACAAAACCGGCACGCTTACCGAAGGCGCGTTCGGCGTGAACCGCGTGGTGTCCGTGGCAACTAAATACAAGGAACAGGACATTCTGCAACTCGCCGCTTCGTTGGAACAAAACTCCGAGCACCCGATAGCGCAGGGAATTGTACGTTTCGCGGAAGAAAAGGGCGTTAAGTTGCTCGAAGTTCGCGATTTTCAGTCGCTCACGGCTCAGGGCATTCAGGGGAAAATCGGCGGGAAAGATGTGCTGGTGGTCAGCCCCAATTACTTGAAAAACAAGAAGATCGCCCTGCCGGAATCGGTTCAAAGCAAGGCGGCAGAAACCGTGGTGTTTGTGCTGGTGGATGGCCAATTGGTCGGATTCATCGCGCTGGCCGACCGGCTGCGCAAAACTTCCGCCGCCGCGGTCGCCGCTTTTCAAAATGACGGTGTAAAGGTCATCATGGCTACCGGCGACAACAAGCAGGTGGCTGAAAGTGTACGGCGCGAATTGCGGCTGAACGAAGTCTTTGCCGAGGTGCTGCCGCATCAAAAAGTCGAAATTGTAAAAGAACTTCAAGCCGAAGGCGAATTCGTGGCCATGACCGGCGACGGGGTAAACGACGCGCCCGCGCTCGCCCAAGCCGATGTGGGCATCGCCGTCGGCTCCGGCACCGACGTGGCTGCCGAAACCGCCGACATCATTCTGGTCAATAGCGACCCGCAAGACATCCTCCGTCTCGTGCGCTTTGGCAAGGCGACTTACCGGAAAATGATACAGAACCTGTTTTGGGCGACAGCATACAACCTCGTTGCGATTCCAGTCGCGGCAGGGCTGTTTTATCCAAAACTGATGATTTCCCCCGCATTTGGGGCAGTATTGATGTCTGTCAGCACCATCATTGTGGCACTCAACGCGCAGTTGCTGCGGCGGGGTTTGCAATAAGTTTCTTGTTAGTAATCGTCATTTTCATAAAGTAGGTTTTTCAACATGACGGCGGACTGCCGAAAAGGCGTCCGCCGATTTTGACAACCTTCTTTTTCAATATCAAATGCTATGTGGTCCAATATTTTGAAAGTGCTCAAATGGTTCATTCCAAAAAAGAAATGTTGCCAATGAAAACTACAACCACTGCCAATTATGTCCCGGCCCTGCGGTTTCGCTGGCTCACGCGCTGGTACGACGCACTGATGGCACGGGTATTCCCCGAAGCCCAGGTACGCGATGCCCTGATAAATAGCGCAGACATTCGCTCAGGCCAACAAATCCTTGATTTTGGCACGGGCACGGCTTCACTCGCCATCCGGCTCAAACAACGCCATCCGATGCCCGAAGTGGTCGGGGTGGATGTGGACCCGGAGGCGCTTGTGATAGCGCAACAAAAGGTGGAAAAAGCGGGTGTTTTTTTGGAGTTGGCGCAGTACAACGGCGAGATACTCCCCTACCCCGATGCCACGTTCGACCGGGTGGTGACTTGCTTGGTGCTGCATCACCTGGCTCCGGCACAAAAACGCCGAAGCCTGCGCGAATTGCGACGTGTGCTGAAACCCTCCGGCAGTCTGCATGTAGCCGATTGGGGCAAACCTTCCAACCGGCGGATGCGGCTGGCTTTCTACGTCGTGCAATTGCTCGACGGATTCAAAACCACCCGCGAAAACGTGCAGGGGCGGTTGCCACAGATTTTCCATGAATCGGGATTTGCCCTGGTGCAGGAAGCGCGTAAAGTAGATACCCTGTTCGGCACCATGCGGATTTACTCGGTTTTCGGCACAAAACATTGATAATCATGGACAAACAGCAGGCATATCGCGAATTGGTACAAAAACGCAAGGCCGTTGAGTTTCCGGCAGGGCTGCAAAATCCTTCGCAAATCGCCGGCGGGCAATTCGACTGCGAGCAGCTCGGCCCCTGGTCGCTTTGGCAGGGAAATCTGGATGCCGAACTGCTGGTAATCGGACAGGATTGGGGCGACGACAATTATTTCGTCAGAAACCAGGGGCGCGACACGGACGATAATCCGACCAACCGGGGTCTGCGCAAACTGCTGAGCAACATCGGCCTCGACCCCGGCCCGCCTTCGGCGCCTGTGGCACAACCCTTGTTCTTTACCAACGCTGTACTGGGCATCAAATCAGGCGGGATGTCGGCAGAATTGAAGCACGATTGGCTGCGGCACAGTTCTGTGCATTTTACCGCGCCGTTGATTGAAATCATCCAACCCCGGCTCATTGTCACGGTTGGTATCAGCGCTTTCAAGGCGCTCCGGCTTATTTTCCCTTCCCTGCCCTACGAGTCCATGAACGGATTGCTGAAATGCCCGCCGTTTCATTTGCCCGGCAAACGGATATTGTTTGCCATGTCGCACTGTGGCGGTTTGGGATTGGCGAACCGGACGATGGAGGAGCAATTGAAAGATTGGCAGAAAATCGGGCCGTATTTGCAAAATCCGGCGTCGCTGCTTTCCGGAAAACCGGAACAAAAAGTCAAACAGGAGCTCTGAATACTGCTTCCCCATGTTAACCATTGTCGTTGGCAAAATGCATCCGTCGTATGCTCCAACCTTTGCTCGAAATATTGATGAGTGTCAGCTCTTGCGTTGACTCCAATCATTCTTCGGCTATCGGAGATGGGGTATTTTTGTGTGAAATTATGAAACGCTTATCCATCATATTGTTTTCCGCTTATTATTTGCTCGCGGTGTCGGGGGTGACGGTTCACTACCATTACTGCTGTGGAAAACTGTCTTCGGTGGATTTGTACAGCCCGAGGAAGAACCCGTGCCCTTGCGGGGAAAAATCTGAAAAATCCGGGTGTTGCGAGCACAAAGTGCTGGCGTCAAAAACGGAAGATGGCTATAAACCGAATGTAGCGGCAATCGGGCTGCCCGTTCCGACGGAACTCCTGGCCACGACTGCACCCGCGATTGTCCTCTACTTATTTCCTCATTTTTCGGCTGAATCTTCGCCTAAACCCATCCTCTCCCAATGGCGAAGTTGTTATGAGGTGCCGCTTTTCCTTCTTTATCTGGTTCTGCGGAATTAGATGACTTTCTCTCCTATGGCCACAAGCCGGCTTACTCTGACGGAGTCCCTTTTCTGATGAAACAGGGCGTTGCAGGTATTGCTGTTGGCATCTGACCTTCGTTCCAAATCTCTTGTAAGTGCTTTCCCGGGTTTCGTACTGTTGAACCTTTTGAACAGGCGTATGCGTGTGTCCATCCTTTTGCACATCGGCGATGGCAGTAGTCGGCGTCTATCTGCCGGTGTTGCAAGTGTGCAAATTTTTTCAACTGAAAGATTATTCTCATGAAATCGAAGTATAAAACTGCCGCCATTCAGGCTGCACCCGAAAAAGTCTTCGCTCAAATGGATGACTTTTCAAAAACGGGGATGCACATGGGCGAAAATTCCATGATGATGATGGGAAGCAAATTGGCTTTGGAGCAAATTTCTCCCAACCCAACCGGCATCGGCGCAACGTACGGGTGGCGCGGAAAGATGCTGGGCATGGCCATTGATTTCAGGGAGGAAGTCAGGAAGTGGGAACCACCCAAACGGAAAGAATGGGAAACAATCGGAGCGGCTCAAATCATCATAATGAGTTGGTACCGCATGGGGTTTGAAATTACTCCTTCCGAAAACGGGGCCATCGTTACGATATTCATTGATTACGAGTCGCCGAAGGGCTGGTTTTATAGGTTGCTCTCCTTTCTTTTTGGAGGAATATACTGCAATTGGTGTCTGAACAATATGCTGAATGATACAAAAAAAGCCCTGGAATTGAAAAACAGTCGCTCTGAATAGATGACGATAAGTCTGAGGTAAACTCTTGGCATTCAACTCATTATCAAAATCTGACTTATTATGAAACATATCCTTCTGCTGCCGCTCACTGTCCTGTTTTTTACGGCAAGCGTCTGCGCCCAAGCCGATAGCAGCGGCCTATTCCGAACTGCAAAAGATTTCCTGAACGGCAAGCTGGATTTCGCCATCCGCTGCGACAGCCAATCGCACAAAATCAATGCCGACCCATTGTTCAAGCGAAACCAGGTGATTGTGAAACACAACGGCCAAACCTACAAACTGGCCAAAGACAGCGTGTACGCCGTTCGATATTGCTCCGGGGCCGTCGAGCGGCTCTTTCAGGGCAAGGTTTATCCGATGGTCAATCCGGGAGAAGCCATTTTGATTTACAAAGTCGCCATCCCTGCAATCGGAAAAACACCTGCTCAAACAAAATGGTATTTCAGCAAAGACGCGGCCTGGCCTATCCAGCCGCTCACGATAGGCAACCTGACAGGGGCTTTCCCCGATAACCATGCTTTTCACGATGCGATAATAGCCGAGTTTAAAACCGATGGAGAACTATCCCGGTATGACCCTGTGCATAAAATGATGCGCATCAACAGGTTGTACCTGAACGCTAAAATGTAATAATGTCATGAAATCCATAAAAGATATCAGCCTATCCCCCAAGCCCGGCAAACAGTACTGGAAAAACTGCCACCGCGAATGGCGCGAGGAGTTCATCTATTTCCTGCTGGTGGACCGGTTTCACGACAATGCCCAACGAAACCCACCGGCTTATGCTGACCGACATTCAGGGTTCGGAACCAAAGAACAATTGGTAAAAAGTTGCGGCGGCACGCTCCGGGGCATCACGCAGCACCTCGATTACATCAAAAATCTAGGCTGTACCGCGCTTTGGCTCAGCCCGGTTTTTGAGAACAACACCGATGCTTACCATGGTTACGCCATCCAGAATTACTTAGATGTGGACAAACGCTGGGGGACAAAAGAAGATTTGGAGGCATTGGTGGATGCAGCGCATGAACGCGATATGCGAGTATTCCTCGACATCGTGCTGGATCATTCGGGCGACAACTGGTTTTACGCCGATGGACACGATTATTTTTACTTTCAGGGCGAGCGGTTCCCATTCGGCGGCTGGCGGTCCAAAAACCGCCCCTTGCCGGTCGAGTTGCGCAACCCGGAACTATACAATCGCCAGGGGCAAATCCGCGATTACGATGCCTATCCTGAAACGCGTGACGGCGATTTCAACAACCTGAAAGCCTTTCGAAGCGACGATTCGCCGGAGGCGGAGTATGTACACGACTTGCTGGTTGATTTGCATTGCTACTGGATTCGGGAAGCGGATGTGGACGGGTTTCGCTTAGATGCCGCGAAGCACATGAGCGAAATTGACATCAGCCGTTTTTGCTCCGCCGTGCGGGAATACGCCTATACCTTAGGTAAGAGAAACTTCTTCCTGTTCGGGGAATTGATTGGCCCGGATGAAGTCAGCACCAATTATATCGGCCCGAAAACTTCGATATCCGTCAACGATAAAAACGTGTATTACGGGCTGAACTCCGTGCTGGATTTTCCGCTGCACGGTGCGCTTCCCGACGTAATAAAAGGCACGGCTTCGCCGGAAAGGCTTATCGAGCGTTATACCGCCCTGCAACGCAATGCCTTGGACAGGGGTGAATACGGCGAGTTTCTGGTAACTTTTGTGGACAACCACGACCAAGTCGGCCAAAACCCCAAACACCGTTTTGGGAGCGATGCGACGCCGGAGCAAATCGTAGCCGCCATCGGTTTTCTACTCTGCGCTATCGGCACACCTTGTATTTACTACGGCACCGAGCAAGGATTGGACGGCAGCGGCGACGGTGACTGGGCGGTACGGGAATGCCTGTTCGACCCGCGAGACAAAAAGACCAACCTGCTCAACCCGAACTCCCGGATTTATCAATCCATCGCCGCAATCGCCCAAATCAGGAAGTCAAGCCCGGTGCTGAAATTCGGACGGATGTTCATCCGCGAAATCTCGGGCGGCGGGCAGCATTTCCACCTGCCGGAATGTAACGAATGTACGCTGGCCTTTTCCCGCATTCTTTTCAAAAAAGAGATTTTGGTGGTTTTCAATTCATCCATGACCAGGACGAAAGAAGAATCTGTCCTGATTGATTTCGAATTGAATGAAAAGAAAACCGCTATGGAATGCTTGTACGGCGGGCTGGAAACCGTGCCGATTCTCGGCCACGAGGAACCGGAGCGAAATATCCGCTATGTGAACCTGACGCTGAATCCGATGCAATTCGTCATTTTAAAGACCGCGTCATGAAAAACTTTTTGATAATAATTAGCCTACTCTTTCTGGGTCAAGCCGCTTTGGCTCAGCAAATTCTTGGCGCCCCGGACGGCCACATCCAAGTCTGGGGCAAACATATGGACAGCGCGCTGG
Source organism: Saprospiraceae bacterium (assembly GCA_026129545.1). Lineage (NCBI taxonomy): Bacteria > Pseudomonadati > Bacteroidota > Saprospiria > Saprospirales > Saprospiraceae > Saprospiraceae bacterium. The sequence continues at coordinate 1,683 of JAHCHX010000007.1, read as the reverse complement.
TGGCCGAGAGCCACGAGTTGAAGATGAAACTCAATTACGAGACGGCGGAAGTCGAGTTTCGGGTCGCGCTGAAAACCTTTACAAGCAACTGCGACTCGTTCAACGTGTTGGCCCGCGCCCACCCGGAACTGGAACTGGTATTCAAAGGGAAAATGGATGTGCCGTTTGTGAGCACCCAAGACCACCCGACGCAAACCTTCAAAATAGAGGGATTGCTCAACCTGAACGGCAAGGAACATCCCGCGATGCTCAACGCCAGTATCCGGCATGTATTTGCGGGCACAATGGCCTGCCGCTTATCGGCCAATTTTTCCTTTTTACTCAGCGATTTCAACCCCGGCTTGCTTCAACAGGGCTTCGATGACCGCGTTGAGGTCAACTTAAATGAAACGCTGATGAAACGCGCTAACGAATAAAACATTCAAACTATGAACTGGATAAAAATCATTGGCTTTTTGGCGATAGCCGGGCTGACCGCGATGGCCGGATGCCGCGCATACGACAAGGTGTACAGCGACTACGACCGTACGGCGGACTTTTCCCGGTATAAAACCTTCGCTTGGCTGCCCGACCGCGACACCGCCAATACGACTTTCAACAACCAAATCATCCGCAACAACACGCTTAATTATTTCACCCACTGCATGGGCGAACGCGCGTTACAGGCAGAATTGGACTCTCCGGATGTGTTGCTTCAATTGGTGGTGCGCAGCCTGCCCAAACAACTGACCATGACCTCTGCCGTGTACAGCGGTTCGCCGGGCGGCGGCAGATACAATCCTTATTACTACCCGCACCCCAACAACTACTACTACCACTCGCCCTTTTTCTACGGTAATACCCGATACGTGACGGAACGATACGATTACGCCGAAAGTACGATTACGCTGAATGTCTATGACCGTCGTCAGAGCCGGCTTGTGTGGACAGGAACTGCCCAGGGCGACCTTTTTGACCCGGCATACATGGCCGACAACCTGCACCCCGCGGTGTATCGCATTTTGAAGAAATTTCCGATAAGGCCACTGCAAAGGGAGAAAGCCCGGAATCACACTGCTACGGTGCAAAAACAGCATTGAGATACACCCGATAAACAGCATTGGTACAACAGATAAGCCGATGCGGCAACTGCCTTTTGCCACTAAAAAGAAAAACGTCATGAACGATTCAAATAAAATCACCCTGCAATCCCTTGGAGCGGCACAAACTGTGACCGGCTCCAAGCACTTGCTGCGCACCCCGGAACTGACCCTTTTGGTGGACTGTGGTTTGTTTCAAGGCATAAAAACCCTTCGCGAAAAAAACTGGGAGGATATCCCGGTCAATCCCGCCGAGGTGGATGCCCTGATACTGACTCACGCCCACCTCGACCACTGCGGTTACATCCCATTGTTTGTAAAACGGGGGTTTCGGGGCAAAATTTACATGACTCCGCCCACGGCAGACCTGGCAGAAATCATTCTGTACGACAGCGCCAAAATCCAGGTGGAAGATGCCGAACGAGCCAACCGGATGGGTTTTTCCAAACACAAATCCGCCCTGCCACTCTATGATGAGAAAGACGTGGACAAAGCAATTCCACTGTTTCAAACCGTCGAGCACAGCATCGAACACCGGCTTTCGCCTAAGGTCAGTTTTCTTTTCCGCAAAAACGGGCACATTCTCGGCGCCGCCTCTTCCGTG
>JAHCHX010000006.1 GCA_026129545.1 Saprospiraceae bacterium | reverse complement strand
GGGGGGGGGCAAAAATTGACTTTTTCATTGTCTCAAAAAATTTGGGAGGTGAGGGGAGTGGCGGCCTTTGGGCGCGGGGCGCCATTTGTTTCGCGCAACAAAGTTAGCCAAAAACTTTGCGGGCGGGCAAGGCTTTGGGGCGGAATTTTCCCCCGCGCGGGGCGTTTTTTGCCCAACAATGCGTTGCCGGGAAAACGTCTCTTGGGATAATACTTCCGTGTGCGGCGGTCGTTTCAAGCTTTTGCACGGCGGCGCTATTAACGGGAAGCCCCCGCCCGAGCAAATCGGGTGGGGGCTTCGTATTGATGAGAATTCAACTTATAGTCAACACAAGGTGGTTTTGAACGAACGACGCTTGCAATCCTTTGAAAATCATGCAAATCAATCAAGAGCATCCCTACCTTGCCAACCAGTTGGCTCAAATCCGCTTTAATCTGGGTATGCCTACACCTTCTTCTCCCACCAATCCACTACTTGCTTACCTTTCAGATACATGACAGGCAAGATGACGAGCGTGATGAACGTGGCGAAGCCGAGACCGAAAATAATCGTCCACGACAGCGGCCCCCAGAAGGCCACGGAGTCCCCGCCGAAGAAAATTTTCGGGTTGCCCGTTTCAAAAAGGCTGACGAAGTCAATATTGAAACCCACCGCCAGGGGAATCAGACCGAGAATAGTGGCGGTGGCCGTAAGCAGCACGGGGGTCATACGAATCCTGCCCGCCTCGATGACGGCTTCTCGAACGGCCATACCTCGTTCTCGCAAGATGTCGGTGAACTCGACCAACAATATCCCGTTGCGCACCACGATGCCCGCCAAGGCCACGATGCCCACGCCCATCATGATGACGGAGAAATCCATGTTGAATATCGCCATGCCGAGCAGCACCCCGATGATGGAGAACACAACTTCCGTGAGGATGATGAGTGTCTTGCCAATAGAGTTGAACTGCGTAACGAGGATGAGCAGAATCATGAAAATCGAGATGATGAGCGAGCGCCCCAGAAAGTTGAACGCATCCACAAATTCTTGGTCTTCTCCCGCAAAAGCCACTTTCACGCCGTCTTGCTGCGGATAGGCTGCCAATGCGGCTTTCACGCGATTGATGACTTGTGTTTGCTGGGGCTGATATTCTGCGGTGATGTTCGATGAAATGGTCACCATGCGCTCTTGGTCTTTGCGCCGAATGCCGCCGTAGGTGTTGGTGTATTTGACCTCAGCCAGGGCAGCCATTGGCACGGAGCGCAACACGCCGCCCATGTTCATGTCGCGGAACGTGATGTTCAGGTTTTCCACGGCGTTGATGTTGTCGCGCTGGTCTTTTTGAAGGCGGATATTGACCGGGATTTCGTCCTCGCCATCTTTGAATTTTGTGGCTTCTTTGCCCAGAATGGCGGTGCGGAACTCGCCACCGATTTGGGCGGTGGAGATGCCTTCGCGGTTGGCGCGGTCGCGGTCTATTTGGATGCTGATTTCGGGCTTGGACACGATGAGGTCGCTGCGCAGCTCTTCCACGCCGGGAATGGCGAGGGAGTCCAAATAGCGTTTCACGGCCTGCGACACGGTGGACAATTGCTGGAAATCGTCGCCCGTGATTTCTACCGAGATAGGCTTGGGTGCAGGCGGGCCGCCCTGTTCTTGGTCCACCACGATTTCTGCCCCGGGGATGCTCCCTTTGGTGGCTTCCCGGATTTTGTCCATCAATTCTTTGGTGTTCGCGCCTTTGCGCTGGCTGAATTCCACGAAGGCCACGCCCACTTTGCCTTTGTTGGAAGTGGCGGAGCGGTCGAATTGGTCTTCGGAAGCGCCAAGCGCGACGTTGCTGATGACCGACTCCACGATGGGGTTGTTTTCTCCCAACACTCCCACCACGCGCTGCTCCAACACGCGAGTGAGCGAATCGGTCACTTTCACGTCGGTGCCTACGGGCAGGGTCATATAGACGTAGATGAAGTTGGGGTCGGCACTCGGGAAGAGGACGATGTTGGCTTGCCGCGAGGCGGTCATGAACAATGAAAAGAAGAGCAGGAAGGTGGTGCCGCCCAACATGGTCCAGGGGCGGTCGAGGGCAAATTTGAGAAACTTGGCATAACCGGTCTGCACGGCGGGCCAGCCTTTTTGCTGGAACCACCGAACGGCTTTTTCCAACACAAAGCGATACAGCACGACAAACAAGGCGCAGGTGACGGCGAAATTGCCCAGCCCAAAATTGCCGGAAGCATAGAACCAAAGTGTGGCGAGCGCAAACAGCGCGTAGCCCGCGATGGTGCGGCGGCGCTTTTTGGCGGGGTCAATGACTTTGCCCTCGCGTTTCGGGTCGCCCATGAACCACACGGCGAACACGGGATTGATGATGTAGGCCACCAACAACGAGGCCGTGAGCGTGATGATGATGGTGACGGGCAGGTAGTGCATGAATTTGCCAAAAATACCGCCCCAGAACACCAACGGGACGAATGGCGCGAGCGTGGTGGCGGTGCCTGACAACACGGGGAGGAACACCTCGCCGGCGGCCTTTTTGGCGGCTTGCACGATGTTCAACTTAGGCTCGTCGTGATAAATGCGGTGCGTGTTTTCGATGACCACGATAGCGTCGTCCACCACGATGCCGAGACCGAGCAGGAAGGCAAAAAGCACAATCATGTTGAGCGTGAAACCCAAACTCGGCAATACCATGAAGGCAATGAACATGGAGAGCGGCACGGCCAGCGCCACAAAAATGGCGTTGGTGGCTCCCATGAAAAACATCAGAATGAGCGCCACGAGGATGAAGCCGATGACGATGGTGTTGATGAGGTCGTGCAGCGTGACGCGGGTGGCGCGGCTTTGGTCGCCGGTGATGTTGACTTCGAGGTTGGGCGGGAACTCGTTGGCTTTCATCTCGTCCACGACTTCCTTGATTCTGTCGGAGGCGTTGATGAGGTTTTCGCCGGCGCGTTTGATGACGTTGAGCGATATGACGTTTTTGCCGTTGAGGCGGCTGTAGCTTTCTTGCTCCTGATGCCCCATTTTCACCTCGGCCACATCCTTGAGGTAGAGCATGGCGCCCGACTGCGAGGCGACGATGATGTTTTTGATTTGTTCCACATCCTTGAAGTCGCCGCGTATGGAGACGGAGCGGGTCATGCCGCCGATGTCCACGTTGCCTGCCGAGATGGTCATGTTTTCAAAAGCCAGCGCGTTTTCGATGTCGCGGAAAGTAAGGCTGGCGGCGTTCAGTTTGTATTTGTCCACGTTCACCTGCACCTCTTTGTCCAAAGCGCCCACGAGGTCAACGCGGGTGATTTCGCGCATCTCTTCGATGCGGTCTTTGAGCTTGTCCGCGTAGTCTTTGAGCTTGTCGAGGCTGAAATCGCCTGCGATGTTGACGTTCATAATGGGGATTTCGGAGATGTCGAACTCCGTCACGGCGGGGTCTTCCAGCAAGTCGGTCGGAAGGTCGCGTTTGGCTTTGTCCACCGCGTCTTTCACTTTTTGCTTGCAGATGACCACGTCGAGGCTGGTGTTGAACTCCACGATGATGCTGGAGAAGTCCTGCACGGAGTTGGAGGTCACCTTTTTCACCCCGTTGATGCCCTTCAATTGTTTTTCGATGGGCTTGGTGACCAATTGCTCCATGTCGCTCGGCGATGCGCCGGGGTAGATGGTGGAGACGAAAATGGTCGGCACCACCACATCGGGGAACTGTTCTTTGGGAAGCGAGTTGTACGACATCAAACCCGCGAAGGTGATGAGCACGGTGATGATGAATATGCTCGTCCGGTTGTCAATGGACCAGCTGGTGGGTTTGAATTCTTTCATCAGAATTATGAATTATGGATGATTCGTCTTGAGTTTAGGATTCAGTTGGGTGTTTTTGTGGGAAATTTGGAACATGGAAGCAATAGTAACCACGTACTAAATGGATGCTTGCTATTTGAGAGTAATCAATGAACTTATTGGGCCACTACCTACGATTTTGCGTAAATCTCCCGCATCATCTTTCCCACTTCCCGCGCCGCGCCATCCTCGTTTTCCAGCAAATGCGCCGCGACGTTTGCCTGTTCTCGCGAGCTTTTGTTCTGACTCAGTTTTCGCTTGGCTTCCCATTTTTCCACAGGCATTTCAAAAGCCACAATGCCTTTCACCAGCGCGTTTTTGTAGTCCTGCGAGAGCCGCGCCCATTGTTCAAGGTATTCTTTCTCGAAAGCGTGCATTTGCTTTTCGAGCAGGTCGAAGGCGGCTTTTTCTTCCCGGAGCAGTCGCGGCGCACCATACACATGTACAGCGACGTAATTCCAAGTCGGCACGTTTTGCTCTTTCTCGTAGAGGCTGGGCGAGATGTAGGCGTGTGGCTCGCTGAATATCACGAGCGCCGTTTGTGTCTCCAAGTTTTTCCATTGCGGGTTGGCTTTGGCAAAATGTGCCAGCAAGCGCAGCCCGCCCGTCTTCGTCTCTTCCACCACGAACGGCAAGTGCGTGGCAAAAAGATGCTCATCCACTTGCGACACGATGGCCGCAAAGTTGAATCGCTGCATGAAGGACACGACCTCGGCCTGTTCGGCGAATGAAAATTGAGGTGGGACGTACATCTGAATGGCGGATGTCGGAATGAAGAAGCCGTTGCGCCACTATCAGAAAGCGACGGTCTCTCCGTTGTTCACATCTTGAAAACCAGTCGAAATCACAAAGTCGCCCTTTTTGAGGCCGGAAGCGATTTCCACCATGCCATTGTAGTTGCTGCCCTGCTTCACGGCCGCTTTTTTGGCGGTCGCCTGCTTTTCCCCATTTTTTTCGGCCACCATCACGAAATCGCCGTCCTCGGCAGTCTGAATCAGGTTGACAGGCACCACGAGGGCGCTGGGGTTTTGATAGTCAATGATTTTCATCACAGCCACCATGTTGGCGCGATAATCGGGGCTGCCGGGCAACGCGCACTCCACCGCGAACGTGCGCGTGTTGGGGTCAATGGTTTTGCTGACGTAGGTGACCCGAGTGCTGATTTCTTTTTTCAAATCAGGGAAAAACACGGTCACTTGGTCGCCTTTTCGCACTTTGGCCGCATAAGCCTCCGTCACGTTGCCCACCACTTTCAGCTGGCTGAGATTGATGATGTTGCAAAGTGGCACCCCCGGCGAAATCGCTTGGCCGACTTTCAGGATGACCATGTCCACCGTGCCGCTGATGGGGGCGTAGATTTTGGTCTGGCCCCAGTTTTCCTTCATGGTGGCGATGGCGTTCTCCAAGCTTTCCTTTTGCGACTTGGCTTGGATGAACTGCACTTCGGTGCCGATTTTTTGCTCCCACAAGCCTTTCTGGCGGTTGTAGATGTCTTCGGCGGTTTTGAGCTGGCTTTCCAGCTCGGCGAGGCTTTTGAGCATCACGCCGTCGTCCACTTGGGCGAGGAGCTGGCCTTTCTTCACTTGGTCGCCATTTTTCACCAACACACGGGTGAGGGTGCCGGGCATTTTGGCGGTCACGGGCACGTTTTCTTCTGCGTCCACGCGCCCTTGCAGGTCAATGTAGTGGCGAAACACGGTGGGGTTCATCTCGCTGAGACCAACAACCTTCACGCGCCTTTCCGCGCCGTTCGTGTTGCCGACTACTTTTTCCAACGCAGCGATTTCGGCTTCTATTTGGGCTTTTTGGTCTTTAAGTGCCGCCAATTGGACGGCTGGGTCGGGCGAGCCGCCGCCACAGGCAGAGAGTAGCGCGACGACTGCGCCGAAGGTGAGAATCTGGAGGAGGTCTTTATTTTTCATTTTTGAAAATTAGTTTTAAAACTCTGAAAATCAGGTAGCATGAGAATAAAAGCATGGCTGGTGGTCGGTTTTTGAAATGGAGGAATGACGAGAGGTGTTAGTTCGTGCCCAATGCTTTTCTCAATGCGGTTTTTGCCGACAACAGGTCGTATTGAGCCTGCATTAGACTTTGCTGCGCGGCGTAGAGTGACTGCTCGGCTTGGGTGATTTCAAAACTGGAGCCGATGCCTGCTTTGTATTTGGTCTGGGTGGTGTCGTAGATGCGCTGCGCGAGGTCGAGGTTTCTGATTTGGTTCATCATGCGTTCTTGCGCGTTGAGATATTGCTTGCGCGCGTTCTCGACCTCGAAGGTGATGACGTTTTCGAGCAATTGTTTTTGCGTTTCGATGGTCTGCTCGGCGATGATGGCTCGCTCGCGCTTGGCTTTCGTGCCGCCGCCATCCCAAATCGGGACGCTGATGGACACGCCTGCGACGGCGGCCGGGATGAAAAACCACTTGGTGTCGTCGCCGAAGCCGCCTTGCCAGCCGGGTTGGTACTGCACGAAGCCTGCCACGGTAGGCATCCATGGCTTGCGGTAAATCTCGGTCTGAAGGGTGTTCAGTTCGCGCCCTTTGAGCAGTTGAACGTATTCAGGGCGGTTCATCAGGTTGAGCTCGGCAGCGAAGTCGGCCTCCCCGTATTCGGCCAGCAGTTTTTTGAGGTTGTCGGAGGGGGTGAGCGGTTCGGCGATGGGTTTGCCCATGGCGAGCTTGAGGGCATCCACCACGATTGCTTGTTGACGCACGAGGTTGTTGCGCTCGCTTATCAGGGTGGAGCGGGAGAGTTCGAGCCTGTCCACGTCGAGTTGTTCGGCAAAGCCGGCTTGGTTGATGGCCTTCGTCTCGTTGAGGAGCTTCTCCACGTTGCCTATGTTCTTGTCGAGAATGGCGAGGTTCTCGGTGAGGAGCAGGGCAGGCAAATAAGCGTCAATGACCTGATTCCGAACCTTTTGCTTGGCTACGGCCATTTGCACTTGCACATAATCGCGGTAGTATTCGGATGCTTTCAGCGCGATGCGATAGCTGTTGCTGAAAAAAAGTTGGTTGAGAGAGAGGCTGGGCGTGAGGCTGTGATAAGCGTTGAAATAGACTTTCTCGTCGCCGCCCCCGGGGAAAAGGGCGCTCTGCGGGATGCCGGGGCGTTGAATGAAATACTGGTAGTTGAGTCCCCCGGAGAGTTGTGGCAAACCAGTGGCCTTGTTTTCCTTGATTTGCCAGTCCGCATCGCGTATCTGCAACTGGGCCACTTTTATGTCGGGATGGTTGCTCTGAGCATAGTCAATGCAATCCGATAGGCTCATGCTCGTTTGCGCGGCCACGCTGTGCAGGGAGAGGATTAGGATGCTGGCGAGCAGCGATTTGATGGAATGAAGAGGGTGCATGTCAGGATAGTTTTGCTTTCAAAATTTGTGACCCTTTTTCGGAAATGATGCCGTAGAGGTAGTGTTCCATGTATTCTTTGAAGAGTTTTTCGAGGGAATAAGGGGGCTTTGGGAAGATGCGCTCGTCGAACAGTTGGAGCATGGTGGCTATGTGCATTCGGGCCATGATGTCCGCGTCGAAATCAGCGCGGTAGAGGCCGTCGCGGATGCCCCATTCGAGGTTGTCGAGCACGATTTTGTACATGAATTCCCAAGTGAACTGCTCCATTTTTTCCCAAGCAGCCGGGTAGAAACGTTGCATCTCGAACACGATGTTCGACTTCATGCGGCCCAAATCCACGGCGTTGTATTGTATCACTTTGAGAATTTCGTCCAGCGCGTCGTTCGACTCTGCTCTTAGCGCCTCTGCTTGCTGGCAATCTTCATGTATGTGACGCTCCATCACTTTTAGCACGAGGTCATCTTTGTTGTCAACGAACTGATAGAGGGTTTTTTTGGAAATGCCCAGCTCTCGCGCCACGTCGTCCATCGTTAGGCTTTTTATGCCGTAGCGGAGAAACAACTCTTCCACTCGTTTCAGTAGTTTTTCCTGCTGTTCTGAAATCATGGTGCAAAAGTAACGGCGGAAACGTTTCGCGCAATAATCGTTTCTCGTGTGGAATCTGTTTTTCGACGAGCGTCAAATAAAATTCCATGAACGCGTTTTCGAGAGATGTTTTTCAAAATAAAAAAAGCCATTGCGCCGCCCAACGCGGCGCAATGGCTCAAAGTTCCTTCTTGGTTAAAGAATTACTTGGTGGCGGCAAATTTCATTTTGTAGTCGGTTTTGATTTTCCCGACCCGGATATCCTCTAATTTTCGCTGGATGAGCCGCTTCTTCAGCGGCTTCAATTTTTCGGTGAAAAGCACGCCCTCGATATGGTCGTATTCATGCTGCACCACCCGTGCGTTCACGCCGGTGAATGTTTCTTCGTGTTCCACGAACTGCTCGTCCAAGTAGCGCAGGCGTACGGACTCCGGGCGCTCCACGTCGCCGCGAATGCGCGGAATGCTCAGGCAGCCTTCCTCATAAGTCCAAGGCGTACCATCCTCTTCCATTTTTTGAGCGTTGATGAACACTTTTTTGAAGCCGTTGATTTTGGCTTTTTTTTCGTCGTCGTCGTCCAACTGGAGCGTGTCAACGACGAAAAGCCGGATGCCCAGACCAATCTGCGGCGCGGCCAGCCCAACCCCATCGGCGTGATACATCGTCTCCCACATACTGGCGATGAGCTCTTGCAAATCAGGATAATCCGCTTCAATGGGAACAGCTACCTTTTTCAAAACGGGTTGCCCGTAGGCGTAAATCGGCAATATCATTTTATCTGTGTGTTATAGTCGGTTCAAAGCAATTTTTCGGTCTTCGAAGACACCCTCTACCCCCCCCAAAAATGCTCCCGCATGTACTGCTCCAAAATCAGGGCTGCGGCGATTTTGTCCACCAAAGCCTTGTCGCGGCGTTTTTGTTTTTTGATGCCGCTTTGGAGAATGATTCGCTTGGCCTCATTGGAAGTGTATCGCTCGTCTTGCCGGATAACGGGTTTGTCGGGGAAAAGTTTTTTCAGTTTTTCGGCAAAAACATCGGCCTGAGGCGCTATTTGGGCAGGGTTGCCATCGGGATGCATCGGCAAGCCGACCACGAAACTTTCCACCTCTTCCTCTGCGCAGTATTTTTTCAAAAAATCAAAAGCCTCGTGTGTTGCCACGGTCGTCAGTGCGGTGGCGATGATTTTCAGGGGGTCAGTCACCGCGAAGCCGGTGCGTTTGAGGCCGAAGTCAATGGCGAGGATGCGTCCCATAAATTTGGGCGACAAAGGTAGAAAAAATGCGTCTATACCCAGATTAAAGAGGATTTGAGGATGTTCTTGATTGATTTGTATGATTTTCAAAGGATGATTGCGAGCGCTGTTCGTTCAAAACCACTTTGCGTTGACTATAACGCGCACCAGCCTCACTTGCCGCGCTCGCTGGCTGGGAGAAGCAAGTCGCTGTAAGAAGCCGCCACAATGTCGTCGGGTAGGATGCTCAACATAGCCATAAAATGGGCGCATTGTGCCTGTAAGCGTTCCAGCGGAATGTCGGGGTTTGTTGCGATGGCTTCAATCTCAACGAACTGCCCCAAGCCCTCCAATTCGTCCAAGTGAAACTTTACGTTTTCGATGAAATAAATCTCGCGGCGTTTTTTCACCTCTACCCACACGCCCAGTGCCCTCGTGAGGATGTTTTTCAATGCTGCGGCATCGGCTACCGGGGCAAGCGCGACATCGGAGACTCTTGCCTCCGCATCATCGCTTCGCTGGTAGTGAATCAGGTTGTTTTCGATGTTTCCTTGCCGCAATTTGAGCCGCCCGGCACCCATCGGCATCTTGAAATAGGTGTCTGTCTGGAAATCCGTGCCGCGCGGTTCGGCACCGTTGGCGAGCAGCCAGACGCGGATGTCGGCTTGACGCGAGGTGCGGGCTTTTACTTCAAAATTCAGGTGCTGCATTTTTATGTCTTGATTCGCCAAGATTTAATGAAGGGCTGATAGTTGCCATTTTTTCCCTCAAAATTATGTCTGAATTTGAAATGCACCTATATGATATTGACAAACACCTAATTACGCCCAACCACCATCATCTTGAATGGGAGGTATCCATCCAAGCAAGCCCCCGACATCATGCAGCAACCATTTGCCCTTTGCCGCGTTTACCCGCCACTATGAATCATTTACACGGAAAAACAGCCCTCATCACCGGGGGCAGCAAAGGCATCGGCTACGGCATCGCCGAAAGCTTGCTCAAAGAAGGCATGAACGTCGCCATCACCAGCCGCCATCAGGAAACAGCCGACGCGGCGGCCCGCCAACTCTCCACCATCGGCACCGGAAAACTGCTCGCCATTGCTGCCGACGTGCGGGACTGGGACGCGCAGAAGAATGCCGTGGCTCAAACGCTCGAAACCTTCGGCAGCCTCGATGTGCTCATCGCCAACGCTGGGTTGGGACACTTCGCGCCCGTCACGTCGCTTACCCTCGAACAGTGGCACGAAACCATTGATACCAACCTGACTGGTGTTTTTTACAGCCTCAAGGCTGCGGCGGATGCGCTCATTCGAGCCAAAGGTTATTTCATCAGCATCGCCAGTCTTGCCGGCACCAATTTTTTCGCCAATGGGTCGGCCTACAACGCCAGCAAGTTCGGTCTGGTGGGCTTCACTCAAGCCGTCATGCTCGACCTGCGCGATGCTGGGGTCAAATGTTCCACCATTATGCCGGGGTCGGTGGCCACGCATTTCAACGACCACGAACCGAACCCGGCCGACGCATGGAAGATTCAGCCCGAGGATTTGGGTCAAATGGTGGTGGATTTGTTGAAAATGAACCCGCGCACCCTGCCAAGCAAAATCGAGGTGCGGCCAAGCCAGCCGCCTAAATAAATTGACATCGCGAATGAGGAGGTGAAATTTCTTGGCATTTGATGTTCAACCTCTTATTCAGGCGGTGATTTGGAATCACCGCCTGAATAGTCACGTTGTCTGCATTTTCTGCCGTCCGCAGGGTTGCAAGATCCGCGCACGGCAGAAATTTTATGATGATGGAAAAATTCATGAAAATTTTCCGATAAACTCCCTGAATCTTTTCCTTGTCTCTTGTCGTTGTCGTACGTCTCGCCGACGACGCTTCTTGTGGGGATGTGCGGCAAAAGGTAGGCAATAATTCGCGCTCGCCGAGCGGCAAGAGTCACATACCATACTGCTGGATTTTTTCAAATTTGCCACGAAGTCACAAAGACGCTAAGCAAAATACGCATTGATTTTCCACCTTTTGTGCCTTTGTGCCTTGCGGCACAAAAAAAGGTGAAGTGAAAAAAAAGCCGTTCAGCGAATCGAGATATATACCTCGCGCCGCCAGGTCTTGGGCACGGCTGCAATCGCAATCTGCTCAAAATCAAGGGGCATCAATCATGCTCATCCGACAAATCCTAGCGAGTCAAGGTATAATTTGAAGCAGCGCCCTGTCTGCCCTTGCATAATCGGAAATTGTTTTTGAATCTTTGCATCATTGTACTGATACAATGTTGCAATTGAAATGGAACTGACGCAAACCGCATATAAGGACTTGATTTTGGGGCCGGAAGAAGGGATGGCCTACGGCGGCACGTTTGTGCCGGAGGTGCTGCTGCCCAGCCTTCACGAGATAGCCGATGCTTTTGAGGGAATCAAAAACGACGAGTGTTTCGTCGCCGAGTTTCACCATGCGCTCCGCACTTTTTCTGGTCGCCCCACTGCGTTCACGCCCCTGCCGCGTCTTTCGGCTATGCTTGGCGGCGCACAGGTTTTTCTGAAAAACGAGGGTCTGAACCACACCGGGGCGCATAAAATCACGCATTGCATTGGGCAAATCCTGCTGGCGAAAAAACTGGGCAAGCGACGCATCATCGCCGAGACGGGCGCTGGTCAGCACGGCTATGCCACCGCTGCCGTGTGTGCCCGCATGGGGCTGGATTGCACGGTGTACATGGGGCGCAAAGACTACGAGCGCCAGCGCCCCAACGTGTATTGGATGGAGCTCTTGGGCGCAAAAGTGGCGGCGGTGGACGACGGCGACCAAACCCTCAACGACGCGGTCATCGCTGCTTTTAAGGATTGGGTGGCGCATCCTGAGAGTTATTACCTGCTTGGCTCGGCGGTGGGGCCGCGTCCATATCCCGCGATGAACACTTTTTTTCAAAAGGTGGTGGGGGAGGAAATTCGTCGGCAGTGTCAGGCCGCCACTGGGCGTTTGCCCGATTATTTGGTGGCGTGCGTGGGCGGTGGCTCCAATGCGCTGGGTATGTTCTTCGATTTTCTCGACGATGGGAGCGTGACGCTTGTTGGCGTGGAGGCGGGTGGGCGCGGCTCCGCGTCGGGCGAACACGCGGCAAAGATGAGGCAAGGCAAGTTGGGGATTTTCGAGGGCTATCACTCCTATTTTTTGCAGGACGACGATGGCAATATCGCGCCTACGCACTCTGTGTCGGCGGGGCTGGATTACTGCGGTATCAGCCCCATACTGGCTTTTTTGGCGGACGAGGGTCGCGTTCGGTTTGAGACGGCGAGCGATGAGGCGGCTTTGGCGGCGGTCAAAACACTTGCGCGGACGGAGGGCATCATTCCGGCTTTGGAGTCGGCTCATGCTTTTGCGCATGCTTTTGAGTTGTCTGCCCGATTGCCCAAAGACTGCATCGTGGTCGTGAATGCCTCTGGGCGCGGCGAGAAGGATTTGTTTATCACGATGCGGCATTTTCAGGAAGAAAGCCTGCGGGATTATGCGCGGCATTTGCTGGCGTTTTGAGGGAGCTGAGGGGTTGACACGCTAAGTTTTTACAAAAAAGCAACAGAACTGGTCAGTGAATCGGGAACACGAGCCAAAAAATACACTTGTCAGGCATGAACACATTGGAAAAAACAGGAGGGTTCTCTTTGATGAATGGGGCCTTTCGGAAAGGGCAGTTGCCCATCATGGCGCACCTCGTCGTGGGTTATCCGAGTCTGGAAGAAAGCTTGCGCACGGCTGAAGCTTACATCCGCGCCGGGGTGCAGGTGCTGGAACTTCAAATTCCGTTTTCGCACCCGACGGCGGATGGCCCTATCATCACGGCGGCTTGCCGGGAGGCGGTGCGGCAGGGCGTGACGGTGCGCGATTGCGTCGTCGCAATCGCCGCGTTGCGCAAGCGGCATCCTTCGCAGGAAATCGTGGCGATGTCGTATCTCAATCGCATTTACGCTTTTGGCTGTCAGCGATTTATGGGTGAAATGGAGGCATTGGGGGTTCAGCATTTGCTCGTGCCCGATTTGCCGGTTGACCACATTGATTTTCCAGGTTTTCAAAATTTGAGAAATCGCCGGGTAAAACTCGTTCCGGTACTTGCTGCCAACGTCTCCGATGCTCGTTTGGAAAAACTGCTTCGAATGGGCTTTGATTTTTTTTACCTGATGTCGGATTTCAAAATCACGGGCAGCGCGTTCGGTTTGCATCCGCGATTGAGGGAGGTCGTTGCGCGAATCAAATCCCATCCGGTCGCCCCCTGCCAGTCAGCCAATCCCCCATTCCCGCGAGTCGGTATCGGATTCGGCATTTCCACCCCCGAACAGGCGCGGGTGGTGGTGGAGGCGGCGGACTTGGCGATTGTCGGCTCGGCGCTCATTCAGGCGCAGGGCGAGGGGCGATTGGATGCTTATTTGGACGCGCTTAAAAATACCTTTGCGCCAGCAACCGAGTGCGCGTGATTGTTGTTTTCAAAAAAAATTGAAAGTTGAGTCAGCTTCAAAAATACGCAACCCAAGACCTGTAAATCTTTGTTCAAAATGCAATTCCAACCCATTTTCGATAAAAAACGTCCTGTGCTCATCGCTGGCCCTTGCTCGGCGGAGACGGAGGAGCAGGTGCTGGCGACGGCGCACGGGCTCGCGAGATTGGCCGAAAAGCCTGCGATTGACCTATTCCGGGCAGGGATATGGAAACCCCGCACGCGCCCCGGCGCTTTTGAAGGCATCGGCACGCCCGGCCTGAAATGGCTCCGCCGCGTGAAGGAGGAGACGGGGCTGCGCGTCACGACAGAGGTCGCCAATGCTCAACACGTCTATGAATGTCTGAAATACGGCGTGGATGTGCTGTGGATTGGCGCGCGCACCACGGTGAACCCATTTTCAGTGCAGGAAATCGCCGATGCTTTGGAGGGAACGGATATGCCGGTGCTCGTGAAGAATCCCGTGAACCCCGACTACAAGCTTTGGGTGGGCGCCATCGAACGGCTGCACAAGGCTGGTTTGCGGCGCATAGCGGCGGTTCATCGCGGTTTTTCGACTTATGGCGACTCAAAATATCGCAACGTGCCGCGCTGGCAAATGCCGATTGACTTGATGCAGGAGTTCCCCGATTTGGAGGTGATTTGCGACATATCGCATATCTGTGGGCGGCGCGACATTCTGGCCGAGACCGCGCAAAAAGCCTACGACCTTAACTACGATGGCCTCATGGTGGAGGTGCATCCCACGCCCGACGGAGCATGGAGCGACGCGGCGCAACAAATCACACCCGAACAATTTGGCGAGATGGTCGGCTCGCTCATTCGCCGTGCGGTGACGACCGACGACCCCGATTTTCAGGAGCAAATCGAGCAGTTCCGCCATCAGATTGACGAGTTGGACGAGGAAATCATTCACCTCATCGCGCAGCGAATGCACCTCGTGCGCGAAATCGGATATGTGAAAAAGGATAAGAACGTCGCCATTCTGCAACCCGAACGCTGGCGCGCCTTGGTGGAGGCCTGCCACCATCGGGCCGAAAAGAACGAGTTGAGCCGCGAGTTCACCAACCTGTTTTTGGAAGCCATTCACCAAGAGGGCATCGAGCAGCAAGAGCGCATCATGAACGACGGGGTGGCGGCAGCCGAGGCGCCTTCGCATGGGCTTTGGTTCGACGACTGACCCCCCCCTTGTCATGTGTTACTTGCTTCCCACTGCTTTGCTGCCTTTGCGGGTTTTCACCTTTTCAGACACATATTGCCCCACCTCGTAGCCGTTTTTCAGGCCTTTCACGTTGCCCGTGCGATAGTGAATGCCGCCGTAGAGTCGGCTCATGCCTACCTCCTCGGAAGCTTCTTTGAAGGAGCCAAAAGTGCGCGGGGGTATCCCGAATTCCATTTCCGTGCTATCGGTGAATGAGAAGTTGTCGCCGTAAAGGTTGGTCAACACGGTAGCGGCGGCGGCGGATATGGTGCTGTGCCCGCTTGAATGTTCGGGGAATGGCGGGGTCTGAATCAGCGGCGACCATTCAGGGTCAATGTATTGGTTGATGTACGATTCCGGGCGGATGAGGTTGTATTCGTACTTGGCGTACCAACAGGAGATGAAGCCATCAACCAACGCGCAGGCAACTTTCACATACGTTTCAGCCGAAAGCATCATGTCGGCGTTGGCTTTTCGGCAGGCATGGCTGGCGATGTTCATCCAGTGTCCGCCGGGGCTGATTTTTTTCACGCCTACCATCAGGTGGCCGCTCACGTCCATGCGGAAGGGGTTGTCGTCCCAATACCACGCCGTCGAGTCCTGCCAAGGGGTCAGGTTTTTCACGATTTCATACACTTCCATGGCCTCTTTGTGAAAGGCGCTGCCCTTGGCGGTGCTGAATGGTTGGTGGGGGTCGCATTTGAATTGGTTGGCCGAGTCCAGCACCCAGGGTCGAATGGTGCGCCAATGTGGCTCCAAAGCGTCGGCGTATTGGGGTGGGGTGGGGCGCCAGCGCGAGGGGTCTTTGGTGTCAATGGTGAATTTGGGGGCGCTGCGCGTTTGTGCGTAGTTGTCGGTTTTTGACCAATCCAAAATGTGTTTGGCCACCGCCTCGCCGTATTCCATCGAGCGTTTGTACACATCGGGCGGCATATTCATCAGGGTAAAATCCTCGAAGATTTTTTCTTTCAAATCTTGGATGTCCCCTTCGGAAAAGACAAGTTGTTTGCCCACTGTCAGCATCGCGTTCACGCTGGCCAGCGGGAAGCAGTATTCTTTGCCAGCCTCTGGCTGAGGGCCGGGCTTCAGCCCATTGAGTTGGCCCGCCAAGCTTTGATATTCGGGGAACCCCGGAATGAGCGCCTCGTAGCCCGCCACCGTGGAATAGGCATAGATACGCGCCGAGATGGGGGGCGCAAAAATGTCGTGGCGGATAATCTCGGTGATGCGCCGCACCCCTGCGTGCAGAAATTCCGGGTTGTTGGCCTGTTTGGGGTAATCCTTGTTGTATTCTTTGCAACCGGGCAACCACAGAAGCGTGGCCAGCGCGGCGCAGACGAGTAGTTTGTAACTCATTTTCGCAAAAAAATTATTTTTCAAAAACGCTCTTTCAATCGCGGTTTGGTCAATTGCGGGCCGCGAAACTTTTGCATTCAAAGGTAGAGCGGCCACCCAAGACACTGGATTAGAAACTGCTTAAAACGCTCCCCACCACTTTCCCCGCCCTCAAAAATTCCTCCACATCATGCTTTCCACGGGCTTGTCGGTGCGAAGGTTGTATTTGGCATCCCGTTTTTTGTTGTAGTAGTTCTCGATGTCGCCATCCACCCTGAAATAAATCAATTGGCCGATGGGCATTCCAGCATAGACGCGCACGGGTTGCACACAGGAAATTTCGAGCGTCCATGTGTTGGAAAAACCCACGTCGCCTTTGCCAGCCGTCGCGTGGATGTCAATGCCCAAACGCCCTACACTACTCTTGCCTTCCAGAAAAGGCACCGCGCTATGCGTTTCGGTATATTCTTCCGTGACACCGAGGTAAAGCGTGCCGGGTTGCAACACGAAGCCCTCTTCCGAGATTTCGAGCATTTCTATTTGGTTGTGCTTTTTGGCATCCAGCACCCGGTCTTGATAAACAGCCAGAAATTTGCCCAAATGCACGTCGTAGGAATTGGTGCCCAGGCACTCGCGGCGGAAAGGCTCAATGACGATTTCGCCGTTGCCGATGCCTTCGAGGATTTTTTTGTCGGTCAGAATCATGTTTGGAAAAATAGCCGGCGGGTTTTCGTCCGTCCCTTGTCTTGATAAGCGGGCAAAAGTACCCCATTGCCTTGAAATAAAACGGTGTGCCTAACTTTTTACCCTACATATTGTTTCTGCGGCGACCTTTGCGAAAGGGTGGAAGGTGGAGGGTATAGGGTTGGGCTGATGGTTGCAGGTCGTTGCTACCGACGTTTCGCCCCGCTGTGGCCGGGGGGTATGTTCATGGTCGTTGCTACTCTCTCATATTGAAACTATACCTCGCGCCGCCAAGTTTTGGGCATGGCTGCAATAGCAATCTGCTCAAAATCAAAGGCATCAATCATGAACATCTGACAAATCCTAACGAATCAAGGTATGTTTTCACCAATATAACCCTCTACCTTCTACCCTCCATCCAAATTTTTTTGTTCGATGAAAAAGACCCTTGTGCTTGGCGCTACCGACAATCCGGCTCGATATGCCTATCTCGCAGTGATGCGGCTGAAGCAACGCGGCCATGAGGTGGTGCCGTTGGGCAATCACGACGGCAGTGTGGAAGGCATCGAAATACTGAAGGGGCAGCCTCCTTTGGAAGGTATTGACACCGTGACGCTCTACCTCAATCCGCAGCGGCAACAAGCGTATCATGACTACATCCTGTCGTTGCGCCCGCGTCGCATCATATTCAACCCCGGCACCGAGAACCCAGAACTGATGCGATTGGCGCAAGAGCGAGGTATCGAAACGGTGGAAGGCTGTACCTTGGTCATGCTTTCCATCGGAGCCTATTGACATTCCTCAAACCACCCTAAACACATATCATCGTGAGATACCTATTTGCACTACCTGCTCTTTTTGCGCTTGTTTTTCTTTCATTTTCCTGCAAGGCCCAGACCACCGCACCCACACGCACTTTGTTGCTGGGGGCTGGTCGTGTGGCCATGCTGCTCGACAGCGCGGATGCGTCCCATGCCATCACGACCGACAAACACGACCGCTACTTCGAATTGGTGACGGCTTCGGAAATGTCCATTCAGATGAAACAGCCCCTTGCCGAGGGGCAGACCCGCGAAGGATTGCTGCCCGATTACATCCATTTTTTGAAAAGCGACGTGGAGGGCTTCTCTATTGCTGACGCGGAATTCATGGATAAGGTGTTGCGCAAAATGTTCAAGACGGTGGGCGAAGTCAATGCCAGCATTTTCCCAGACACTTTAAAGTTGATAAAAATCAAGGGCACGCACTACGGCGAGGGGGTGTGGTACACCCGCGACAACTGCATTGTCGTCCCCAAAGGAGAGTTGGAGGCCCAAAAAACCAACCCCTTCACCACGACCATGTATCACGAGCTGTTTCACGTTTATTCGCGGCTCAACCCCGCCAAACGTGCCCAACTCTATCGGCTCATCGGTTTTGAAGGCATCGGCTTGTCGAACCTGCGTCTTCCTGCGGCGCTGGCCGAGCGGGTGCTCTACAATCCTGACGGCGCTGATTTTGCGCAAAAAATCGCGTTGGCGACGGCGGAGAACACGACCATTCAGGCCATCCCGATTATCTATGCAAAAAATGTGGGCGCGAAGGAGGGACAGCGCGAGTTTTTCGGTTATCTGGAGTTCAATTTGTTTGAAATAAAATCGAACGGCGACGGCGTTTGGAATGTCGTGACGCAGGCCGATGGCTTTAGCAGTACCTTGAAATTGAATGAGCTGCCCGATTTTTTCAATCAAATCAAAGACAACACGGGCTACATCATTCACCCCGATGAGGTGCTGGCCGACAACTTTTCCTTCATCATGTTGGAAAAATCCAACTCACAGTACACTTCCAAATTCTCGGCTGGGGGCAAAAAACTCTTGCGCGACATGGAGGCCATTTTGAAAGCAAAATAACGCCTTGCCGTCGGGGGCGCCGCTCGATTTTTCGCCAGCCCTTGACGCTCCTTCACTTATCGCCCATTGGCTTGCCTGATTCGGCATAGGTTTGCGACATGACTTTTTTTAAACCACCTTTCAATATGCGCTACACCCTGCTTTTTACCCTCGTGCTGTCTTATTGCGCGACTGCTATTGCCCAAATGCAAATGTTCCAACGCATCACCGCGCCTGTCTTTAAAGATGGTGTCGAACTGGCCTATCCGTTCACGGGTGGGCTGAACAATCCGCAGTTCAACGTGGCAGATTTGAACAACGATGGCATTCAGGACTTGGTCATTTTCGACCGTGGGGGCAATGTGGTGCTGACGTTCATCAATCGCGGCATACCCGGCGAGCCGAGCTATGAATATGTCTGGCAATATGCCTGTTTTTTCCCAAAAGTGGTGAATTACATGGTCATGCGCGATTTCAACAAGGATGGCGCTATGGATATTTTCTGCGCTGCCTTGCAAGACGGCTCGCAGGAGATGCAGGTTTTTCAAGGCTATTATGAAAACAATGTGTTGAAATTCAAGCCAGTTTCTTTCTATTATCCGGGTTGCAATTTCTGCAATCCCTTGCATATCTGGTACCCCAGCCTTTCGGGCGTGGGCAACTGGAGCAATCTTTCGGTGGCGAGCTCCGATGTGCCTTCCATTGACGACATTGACGGCGACGGAGATTTGGACATCGTGACGTTTGCGGCAGGCAACACGACGCATCTTTGGTACCTGCGCAATGAATCGGTGGAGATGGGTTATGGGCTTGACAGCCTGAAATTCAGGCTGGTGGACAATTGTTGGGGGCGCTTTTACGAAGATGGGTTCAGCGGATGCCGCGCCGTGCTCAGCTGCCACCCCGACTCGTGTGCGCCCTGCTCCAATGGCTTTGGCCTTCAGGCGGACGACCGCGAGCAGCGACACCCCGGTGCGACCGTGCTCACTTACGACCACGATGGCAATGGCGTCAAAGATTTGATTTGGGGCAACATCACCAACGATTGTCTTGGGTTCATCTACAACGGCGGCACTGCCGAGAAAGCATGGATGACCTCGCAGGACACGCTTTTTCCCTCGTTCAACACGCCAGTCAATTTGCCCAAGTTTCCCGCAGCGTTTTATCTCGACATTGACAATGACGGGAAAAAAGACCTCATCGTGTCGCCCAACAATCCCACCGTGGGAGAAGACCGCAACTGTGTGTGGTTTTACAAAAACACGGCAAACACGGGCCACCAGTTCGAGCTGCAAACAAAAAACCTGTTTGTGGAAAACATGATAGATGTAGGCTCCTCAACTCACCCGGCCATCGCCGATGTGGATGGCAACGGATTGCTCGATTTGGTGGTGGGCAACAACGGCTTTTTCACGCCACCCAGCAACTTCAACAATGGCCGGCTCTATCTTTTCCTGAACATCGGGACCCCCAGCGAGCCTCGATTCATGCTGGCCGACGAGGATTGGCTCGGACTGTCGCAATATACCCCAAACGACTACGATTTCGCGCCTGCTTTTGGCGACCTCGACGGCGACGGCGACCTCGACCTTTTGGTGGGCAGCGTGGGCGGCGCGCTCTATTGTTTTCGCAACACCGCTGGCCCGAACAACCCCATGACATTCCAACAGGATTTCAACCCTATGTGGGTCTCCATGTATGTGGGCACTTCCTCCACGCCCGCCATTGTGGACCTCGACGGCGATGGGTTGCAAGATGTGGTGATGGGCGAGTTTCAGGGAAACATCAATTTTTTCAAAAACATCGGCACCCCGACCACCCCTCTTTTCAACAGCCTGCCCACGATTCAGAAAATCGGGAACATTGACACCGACCTTTTCCCCGGCGCGCCAGGCTACAGCGCCCCCGCCTTCTTTCAGACACCCGAAGGGCTTCGATTGGTCACGGGTGGCATCAAAGGCCAATTGGAGGCTTACAGCGACATCACAGCCACCGCTTCTCCATACACGCTCATCTCTCTGACTTGGGGCAATGTGGATGAGGGCAACCGCAGCTGCCCCGCGTTCGCAGACCTCGACGGCGACGGTATTTTGGAAATGGTGGTAGGCAACCAGCGCGGCGGCTTGAGTCTTTACAAAACTGTCATGGCGGACTGCGAGGTGCCCGTGAGCGCCAAGGAACCCGCCGCTTCGCTACCGCTTTCCGTAAGTCCCAACCCTGCCCGAGATTGGGTGCTGATATTGATTCCCTCAGAAGCGCCGGCCCGCTGGCAATCTTTCAACGCGCTGGGTCAGTTGGTGGCGCAAGGGGAATCCTTTAGCGGGAGTTTGCAGCTCTCCGTGGGGCATTGGCAGCCAGGCATCTACTTTGTCGAAGTGGTAGCCGAGGGGCGGCGCGGTGTGGCGAAGGTGTTGGTGCGGCAATGATGAGCAGCAATCAAATATCGAAGCTGTAACCCACCGCTACCAACTGTTCGTATTTGTCTTTGTCAAACTGATACAGTTTCGCGGGGCGGTGCGCCACGCCCTCCTGTACCTCATTGAGGTCGTGCAACAGATTGGTAGAAAGTATTTTTTTGCGAAAATTACGCTTGTCAATGCCTTTGGGTGGCGCGAGAATAGCCTCGTAGAGTAGCTGCAACTCCGTCAGGGTAAACTTGGGTGGCAGCAGCTCAAAACCGATGGGAGCCATTCGCACCTTGCGTTTCAGCCGTTTCAGACAACTGTCGAGGATCTCGTTGTGGTCAAAAGCCAGCTCGCCTACTTTCGATACCGAATGCCACTTGGCCGATTGCGCAAAGGAGGCAGGCGTGACGGTGTAGTCGCTGATTTTTATCAATGAAAAATAGGCAATCGTGATGACGCGCCCCAAAGGGTGGCGGTCCACGGCGCCGAACGTGCGCACTTGTTCCAGATATACGCCACGCAGGCCCGTCAGCTGTTCGAGCACGCGCTCGGCAGCGGTGTCCAAATCTTCATTGGGATAAACCAAATCGCCGGGAAGTGCCCATTTGCCCCGGTAGGGTGCCGCGCCACGCTGGATGAGCAGGATTTTCAAATCACCGCCGTCAAAACCAAAAATAACATTGTCAACCGAAAACGCGGACTTAAAAAAGCTCTCAACTTCGCTCATAATTTTTTGCTGCTTATAGGTCGTGCCAAAATTACAGCCTTATTGTTTTTTCTACACCAAAGGGGAGCTAAAAATAGTTTTTAAAGAGGCGAGATAGTCTCGCCCCCCCCCACTACTGATATTTTCAAATTAGCCACGAAGTCACAAAGCAAAATACTCATTGATTTGCCGCATTTTGTGCCTTTGCGTCTTTGCAGCACAAAAATGATGTCCAGTGGTGTGGTCTCTTCCCTCACACCACACCCCAAAAAACAAGCCTCGAAACTATCTGGCAGAATTGTATCTGGAATACGCTGAGTGGTGGTTTTGCCGTTTATTCCGCTGTTTGTCAGAGCGTGATACAATTGAATCTCATACTTTTGTGCGCACTTTGGCAGAATAATTGTTCAAATGCGATAATCTCTAAATCCGATTTTTCGCCTTAACATCCCAACCATGCAAATAGATATACCTGCGCACATCGAGAAACTCCTTTTTCTACACGATACGCTGACGATCCCCGGTTTTGGTTCATTCACGGCCACCAAAATCTCTGCCACTGCCGATTATGTCGGCGGCACGGTGAGTCCTCCCTCCAAATCATTGACATTTAGCGAAAATATCACTTCCGATGACGGCATCTTGGTGAACGACGTGGCACTCACGCACGGGATTTCTGCCGAAGAGGCTCGCCAAATCGTCCAGAACTTCGTGCAGGACACCCAATCCAAACTCGACCAACGCGAAATCGTGACCCTGCCCGCCGTCGGGAGGCTTTACAAAAACTACGTTCAGAAAATTCAGTTCCTCCCCGACACGACGAATTTCAGCCCCGAATCTTTTGGCTTGCCGCCGCTCCAATTCTCGCCCATCGCCCGCTCCCGCGAGGTGGAAAAAACCGCAGAAGCGCCGCCGCCCGCACCCGCGCCCGGCTCCACCATCCGTACCAACACAACGCCTCCACCGCCACCCGCCACCACCATCAAAACCCCGCCACAGACGGCCACTCCCCCTGCGGTTGCGACGGAACCATACGTCCCGTCGTCGGCCCGTGCCGGAGGAGCAAAATGGGCCACCGCATTGGGTATTTTCCTTCTTTTGTGCGCACTATCTGGCGGCTATTGGCTCTGGCAACACCAGAAAGCAAAACTGGCCAACGCCAACAAACAAAGAGACGAGCAAGTAGAACCGCTCCTGCCCGGTGCTGGCAAGACCAACGAAGCGCCCAAAAAAACCGAACAACTGGTAGCCGTGGATGAAGTGCCTGCCACGCCGGAAGAAGAAAATGAGAGAAAGATACAAGAATCCATTGCGGAAAGAACCCAAGCTGCCCGTGAAGAGGTCAAAAACGCCATCCCTAAAGGCGCGCGAGAGTGCATTCTTATCGTGGCCACCCTCCGAGAGAAAGCCAACGCCGACCGCTTGGAGCAGATGTTGAGCGAAGAGGGCTTTGAGGTCTATTCGCTGCAAAAAAATGGCCATCAGGTCGGCATACGATTCCACTACACCCAAGCAAAAGAAGTGCAAGAGAAGATTGTCACGCTGCAAAATTTGACGGGTGAAAAAAACATTTGGATAAAGAAAAAGTAAAAACTTAGGCAAGAGGGCAGTCGGCAGAAGGTAGAGGGTCGTGAGGCTTGCTTTTGGACTACATACTATTTCAGTAGACTTGTTGCGGTGGAGGGCTTTGAGTGAAGGGGATTGTCATTTTTTCGACTGGCAAGGCAAATTTTGCAGTCGAAATCGGGTATATTCGGCGAAAAATTTAACGAAGCCAGTCGGAAAAAAGGCTTTCCCTTCGCCAAAGCCCTCCACCGCAACAAGTCTAGTAAAGATGAAATCAGCCTTCAACCTTCTACCCTCGATCTCCTGCCTAAGTTTTTACAAGAAAAAATAATTGAACAGCAGAAGGTTGGGGGCATCTCGAACAAAAAACAAGTCCCTCCACCTTCCACCCTCCACCCTCCATGATTCGCATAGACCACATTGGCATAGCCGTCAAAAACATGGATGAAAGCAACGAGCTTTTTCGCAAATTGCTTGGCCAATCCCACTACAAAGTCGAAACGGTGGAAAGTGAGCAGGTAGCCACCTCTTTCTTTCGCATCGGCGAAAGCAAAATCGAACTGTTGGAGGCATCCGGGCCGGAAAGCCCGATTGCGAAATTCATCGAAAAACGAGGGGAAGGCATTCATCATATTGCTTTTGAAGTGAGCGATATACGCGCCGAAATCGAGCGCCTCGAAGCAGAGGGATTCATCCCGCTCAATCGCGAACCCAAGCGTGGGGCAGACAACAAATTGGTCGCTTTTCTGCATCCTAAATCGGCCAACGGGGTTTTAGTCGAATTGTGTCAGGGCATATAGACTCTCCTTATTTTACATCCGCCATGCCCAACGATTACGACCGCATCATCAAGGAAAACATAGAACCGCTCCAGTTGCCTTTGCTGCGTAAGGTGCTGGGCTTCGACCCGCCGCGCCTCGTCCCTTTGGAAGCCAAGATACAAGCCACGCTCGAGCGGGAGATGGACGACATCAAACGGGTGGTGCACGACGACCCCGCCGATGACTATGGCCTGCAGACGGAGTTTCATGTGACGGACGAAGACCTCCGAGCACGCAACTTGCTGCACTACGGCCTGTTCTACCACAAGTACCGCATCCCGTTGCGCCAAATCGTGATTTACCTCGGCGTGAGCGAGCCGACCCGAATCGTGAACAACGTGCTGGACATCCGTGGGCAGCGGCTCGAGTTCGAGGTAGTGGTCTTGAGGCACATCCCGAAAGAGACCTTCATTGATTCGGAGGTGCCGGAGGAGGTCTTGTTGGCGGTGCTGTGCGATTTTGGTCAAGACCAGCCGGCATCAGTAGTGAGGCAAATTTTGTGGAACCTCAAAAAAATCGTCAAACGGTCGGAGCGTTTGAAAAAATATCAGAAACAACTGTTAGTTTTGTCTCGGCTACGCAAGTTGGAATCCATCACCAAAACAGAGGTATCTGCCATGACCATTCACTATGACATCAAACAGGATGGCCTTTATCAGGAAGGTCTTGAAAAAGGCATCGAGAAGGGCATCGAGAAGGGCATCGAGAAGGGGCTTGACCTCAAAGAGCGAGACTTTGTCCTGCGTTTATGGAACACGGGAGAGTTCACGCTCGGCAAGATAGCCTTTCTGACGGGAGTGGCGGAAGAGCGGGTGAAGCAGATTATCGAACAGGATGCCTCCGCTCAACCCAAGCATTGAAGTAACCCGCATAGACGATAGATGCTTTTCGCCACCGGGTTTTGGGCATGGCTAAAAGCACAATCTGTTCAAAATCAGAGAGAGCGAGCATGGTGAACTGACAAATCCTTGTGAATCAAGGCACACAATGAACATGAGTCATCCCGAAAATTCGGCGATGACTCATGTTTTTCCCAATAACAATCAGAATGATTCATGGCTGGTCGCACATGACTGACTTGCAACAATACAACGATGCTTTCCGCGCCTTTTTAGCTTCCCTCAATCCAGCCCAACGCCGGGCAGTGGACACAACGGAAGGCCCCGTCCTCGTCATAGCTGGCCCCGGCACAGGAAAGACGCACATCCTGACCGCTCGCATTGGCAATATCCTGCTCAACACCGACGCAAAGGCTCAAAATGTCCTTTGCCTCACTTTCACCGACGCGGGCGCTCACGCCATGCGTCGCCGACTGTTGGAACGCATCGGCCCGGAAGCACATCGGGTGCCTATTTTCACCTTCCATGCGTTTTGCAACCGCGTCATTCAAGAAAACATGGAGCACTTCGGCAAAGGGAATTTGGAGCCGATAACGGAGTTGGAACGCATTGAGATAGTCCGAAACCTGCTCGCCAAACTGCCCCCCGAACACCCGCTGCGAGAAGGCAAAAAAGACACCTACCAATATGAGGCGCACCTGCGCGATGTGTTCGCCACCATGAAAAAGGAAAGCTGGTCGCCGGGTTTTGTGTTAAGGCGAACTGACGAATTTCTGGCGGGGCTTCCTTCCAACCCGGATTTCATGTATCAGCGAAACGGCAAAAATTTCAAGAAAGGCGACCCCAAAACCGCACAAATTGAAGAGACTACGGAAAAGCTAACACGCCTCAAGGCTGCCGCCGATATTTTTCCAAAATACGTGGCGGCCATGGAACGCGCCGGACGCTATGAGTATGAGGATATGCTTCTCTGGGTGACAAAAGCATTTGAAAAAAACGAAGCATTGCTTCGCACCTATCAGGAACGCTACCAGTATCTCCTCGTGGATGAGTTCCAAGATACCAATGGCGCGCAGTTTCACTTGCTCAATCTCTTGCTCGATTTTTGGGAAGTGCCCAATGTCTTCATCGTGGGCGACGACGACCAAAGCATCTACGAGTTTCAAGGAGCACGGCTGGAGAATTTGAGGGAGTTTTACAAAAAATATCAAAAAGGGCTTGAGACCATCGTGCTGGAGGAAAACTATCGCTCCGCACAGGCGTTGCTCGATGCGGCAAAAAGAGTGATAGACAACAATGAACTCCGGGCGCTCTACCTTTTTGAAAAACCCTTGGAAAAACGGCTGAGGGCTGTGAATGCCAAAGGCGGCAACCCGCCCCAAATAGCCGTTTACGAAACCAAACTGCACGAAGTCGCGGATATCGTCGCCCAAATCGAGCATCTGGTCAAAAAAGATGGCATGCCTCCTTCCGAAATCGCCGTCATATACGCCCGGCACCGTCAGGCTGAGCGGTTGCTATCCCTGCTCGAAAAAAAAGGCATCCCATACCAGACCAAACGCCCCGTCAACATCCTTGATTTGCCCATTATCCGCCAATTCAGGGAACTATTGAAATACCTCCACGAAGAGGCGCAAAATCCCTTCTCCGGGGAGCATCGGCTATTCCGATTGCTGCACGCCGCGTGGTTCGGCTTGGAGCCATTGGATTTGGCCAAAATAGCCATCGCCTGCCACCCCGCACGCACTGGCGACGGGGGCGAAGGGCGCTACGAAAGAGTAGGGCAGGCTCAAGAGACACGGCTGCCTTGGCGCGAGGCATTGAGTGCCACGTCGTGGCTCAACCGCCTTTCGTTGTCACATCCAGCTGCACTAAGCGACTTCTCGCAGCGTCTCGAAGGGTGGATAGCCGACGTGAGCAACCTGCCACTCTCACACCTCATCGAGCGATTGTATGCGCAAACTGGCCTGCTCCATTGGGCCTTGCGCCAATCCGATAAAGTGCTGTGCTTGCAGATACTCAGCACGTTCATGGATTTTGTGAAGGCCGAATCATCGCGCAACCCGCGTTTCTCCCTCGCACGCTTGCTCACGCTGTTGGATAGCATGGACGACAACGACTTGCCCCTTCCGCTCCAGCAACCCATCCAGAGCGGTCCGGGAGTGCAGTTGCTCACTGCCCATGCTGCCAAGGGACTTGAATTCGAGCATGTCTTCATGCTCGACTGCACCGATGATGCTTGGGAAAAAAATGGGAGCGGCCACCGCGGGCGGTTCGCGCTGCCACCCACACTCACGCGCTCCGGCGCGGAAGACGAGATGGAGGCCCGTCGGCGGCTCTTCTATGTCGGCATGACGCGAGCGAAGCGAGCGCTGCACCTGTCGTTCGCACGAACAGGCGACGACGGCAAACCCCTCGCTCAGGCGCGTTTCGTGGACGAAACAGCATTGCCCCACACGACGCTCGATGTGCCGGCCAGCCTTTTGACTGAGACCCAAACCCTGCTTTTGCTGGAGCCAACCCGCCCCGTCGTCACTCTGCCCGAGCCCACCCTGCTGGACGAGTTGCTGGCTCATTTCAGCCTCAGCATCACCGCGTTCAATCGCTATCTGCGTTGCCCTTTGGCCTTCTACTACGAGGACTTGTTGAAGGTGCCGGGCACCTCAAGCGAAGCGGCGGCTTTCGGCATAGCCATGCACGGTGCCTTGCAGCAATTTTTATTGAAAATGAAAAACCACAAAAAAATGGAATGGCCCAGCCCCGAAAACCTCCAGCGCCTCTTTGACCAAGAAATGGAGCGGCAACGCGGGTGGTTTTCCGAACACGGCTTCGCGCAACGGCTCACCCTCGGCAAGGACTATCTGCGTCGCATACATTTGGAACAAATACCTTTTTGGAAAAAACGCGCCATCGTGGAGCGCCGCATTGACCGCGTGGAACTCAACGGCGTGCCACTCACGGGCGTGCTTGATAAAATCGAATGGCTCGATGGTGGCTCGCTCCGCATCGTGGACTACAAAACAGGGACTCCCGACCTCCGCAAAACAACCCCTCCCGACGCTCGGCAAGCACTCGGCGGGGAGTATTGGCGTCAATTGGCCTTCTACAAGATATTGCTCGAAAATGCGCGCATCTACCCTGAGCGCGTGGGCCGGACGGCCATCTCATGGCTTGAACCTGATAAACGCGGCGCGTTTCCCATCACTGAAATCTCTTTTTCGGGAGAAGAAATTCACTTTGTGGAAGAGCTGATTCGAGAAGTTTTTTCAAAAATCCAAAATCGAGCATTCACCGATGGCTGTGGCGACCCGAGTTGTGCTTGGTGCCGTATGCACCACGACGGCACAGCAGCCATCCTTTCTGAACGCGGCGTGGAAGAAGGGCTGGACGATGGTGCCTGACCGTTGGGTGACGGTGTATAGTGCATCTGGTGCCGCTGTTGGTGAGAACACTAGCAAGGGCGGAAAATTGCCACAAAGACCCTAAGGCACAAAGACCTTGAAATCAATTCCTTAGAGCCTTAGGGTCTTTGTGGCAACTTTAAGTTGCGGTGTACTATGTTTTCTGGTGTTTTTTCTTTGCGGCCGGGAACAGGATGTTGTTGAGAATCAGGCGATAACCCGGCGAGTTGGGGTGCAAAGCCAAGTCTGTGGGCGGGTCGCCGACGTAGTGGCGATAATCTTCCGGGTCGTGGCCACCATAGAACGTCCAGAAGCCATAGCCGTAAGTGCCGTGAATGTAGCGGGCTTCATTGGCTGGCTTGTTGTCGCCCATGATAAGCACTTGTGGCTTGATGTGTTTTTTCTGAAAAGCAGTTGCTTGACCCATGAAGCCTTTCACTGTGCGCGTGTGACACTGCGTGAGCATGGTAGGCACGGGGTCCCATTTTGCGGAAAAATCGAACAAGGTAAAATAATCTTGTTCCGGTATCACACGGCGTCCCGTGTATTCGCCGTGGTCAATGGTGGAGTGTTCGTAGATGCCCGGCTCGGTGATGACTGAGAAACCCGTGAACGCAAAAGTCTTCGAGTAATCCAGTTTGTTGTTGCAGTTTGGGTCAATGGGGTCACCGTCGAACACCGAGGCACAAATATCCGTGCCCTCTGCGGCCAAAGCGATGTCGTAAGTGTCTGTGGCCGAACACATGGCAAACATGAAGCCGCCTCCTGCCACATACTCGGCGATTTTTTTGCACACGGCCAGTTTGAGCTTGCTGACTTTGGTGAAGCCATTTTCTTTAGCCAGATTTTCCATCATGCGGACGTGTTCCCGATACCAGGGTTGGCTGCTGTTGCTGGCGTAAAACTTTCCGTACATGCCCGTGAAATCCTCGTGGTGCAGGTGAAGCCAGTCGTATTCGGGCAGTTTGCCGTTCAGCACCTCATTATCGTACAAGATATCGTAGGGAATTTCGGCATAGGTAAGCACCAATGTCACGGCATCGTCCCAGGGCTGCACGGTCTCGCCTTTCTCGTTTTTGTCAGGGCTATACACCGCTATTTTGGGCGCTTTTTCGAGTTTAATCACGTCCTGATTCACCTCCGGGTTCAGGATGTCGTTGCGGATGCTGGCAAACTGCGCATCGGCGATGACCTCGAAACTCACGTCGCGGGTTTTACATTCTTTTTCAAAAATAGTGGTATAGACAAATGCAAAGCTGCCGCCCCGGTAGTTGAGCAACCAATAGGCTTCCACCCCTTGCGAGAGCACCCAATAGGTGATGCCATAGGCTTTCAGGTGATTGCGCTGATAGGTCTCGTCCATCGGAATCAGGATGTAAGCAGCGCGTAGCTGGGAAAGGCAACAGGCGAACAACGCGGTGATGATAAATAACTTGCGCATGGTGCGAGTGTTTATTCGTGGAGAAAAGTCAAGCGTAATGGGAGTACTTACTTCAAGAGACAACAATTGGCGTTCAGGTTGTTTCAGGTCGAGCAGAAAAACGCTGTTTTGGGAAAAAAGATTTTTTCTGAAAATCAAATGGCAAAAATAAGGCTAAAAGGATGCTCTCCAAAATTGCCACAAGCAAGTAAGTCAGCACTTGTGCCGCGCCCGGTCAATTCCTTGTAAATTGGGCCGCCAAATTCATCGGGCATTGACCGGGCGCGGCACTATCCCAAACACGGCGAGCCAGCCCGCGTCTGTGGGCTGGCTCGCCGTGGCCTGCAAGAATCGGCATTGACGCAAACGCTCAAATCTTGACAAACTTCAACACATCCGTGTCGCCATTGCCACCGCTTGTGTGCTCAAAGTGCATGAACGCATCTTCGATGGTGATGATGCGCCAGTCCTCTTCCAGCTCTGACAATGCGCTGGGCACGGTGCCGACAAAATCAATCAGAAACTTGTTCGCACTGTCATCAATGCCCGTTTGCCAAGTCCCCGGCCACGTCTGGCTGCCGTTGGTGGCACTCAGGCTGCCATCGGAGCCAAACTCAAAAGTATAGCTGGCATAATTGGAGGTTTTGTCCTGTTTGTCGAAAAAGTAGCTCACCTTCCATTGCCCTGGATTGGGTGTGGGCGGGTTGTTCGGGTTGTTGTCGTTTTTGCACGCCGGGAGAGCAATGGAGAGAGAAAGTAATAGAGCAGCGAAAGCAAATAGTGCCTTTTTCATGGTAGCCGTTTTTTTGTGAACAATCAAGATGCCACAAAGAACGCAGTTGCGCAAGGCAAGTGACAACTGCCGGCTACCGAAGTGGCAACATTGGTCGCTGAACGGGCATTTGGGTCAATTGGGCAAATGACGCAGCTTGTCAGGCTTCAAGACCAGAATAGCTCCCTCTTTGATGTCAATCGAGCCTTCGTTTTTAAAATCGGTCAAGGTGCGGATAAGTGTTTCTTTGGCCGTGCCGGCCAGTGAGGCGAGGTCTTCGCGCAAGAGATTGATGGTAGGGCCGCTTTGGTCGTAGAGCTGCACGAGGGCAGTAGCCACGCGCTTGCGGACGGAGTTGTAAGCCAGTTCTATGAGTTGTTGTTCGCGCTCGGCGACGTGATTGGCGAGCATCTTGATAAATCGGGCATTCACGTCGCGATGGCCAAACACCAACGCGGCAAAATCCGATTTCGGAATCAGTTTGACCGCGCAGTCTTCCACCGCTGCGGCGCTTTCCGGGTAAGCATCTTCTTGGAATAGCGCCAAAAAGCCAAGGAAATCGCCTGTTTGTGCGATTTTCACGATGAGCTCGCGCCCGTCGTCACTGGTCTTGTAAAGCTTCACTTTGCCGCTTTCCACAAAAAAGAGCCAGCGCGGGTTTTCGCCTTCCCTGAAAATGATGTCTTTTTTGCGATAGTGCCGCACCTCGCGGTTGTCAGAGAGATGTTTTATCGCCTCCAAAGCGCGTGCCTCGTCTATAAAATGGTCGAGCGAACCCGTGTGCTGGGCGGAGGCGACGCGCAGGCGTTCGCTTTTTTGAAGCCGTGCCTCTATGGTTTGCAGCAGGGCCACGTCGTCGAAAGGCTTGGTGATGTAGTCGTCGGCACCCAGCGACATACCGCGTCGGAAGTCTTCCTTTTCGGCCTTGGCGGTCAGAAAGATGAACGGTATGCCAGCAGTGTTGGCGTGGCGGCTCAGTATGTGCAACACCCCGTAGCCGTCCAGTTCGGGCATCATGATGTCGCAAAGAATGAGGTCTGGCAAGACTTCCTGCGCCTTTTCCACCCCGGTTTTGCCGTTTTCAGCGGTGAGCGTCTCGTAGCCCCCCAACATGAGAATTTCGGAGAGATTTTCACGAACGTCGGCGTTATCTTCGATAATGAGGATTTTTTTCATGGCAGGGCAAATGTAAAATAACCACATTGATTTCAATCAATTCATTTGCTAACCTGCATCATTCTGAGAGACGGCTGATGCCCTCACCTTTGTCGTGCTGCTTCGGATGACGGCAGCCTCAACAAATAAAATTCGCGCCATCGAATTTTCAGCATGATCGAAACTTCAATCCATTCGGAATCAAGGTTGGCAATCATGGTGAACTGAAAAATCTTGGCGAATCAAGGCATAAAACAAAAGTCTCTCAATCATGAACGTATTTGCACCAATCTCCAGCCTGATGACCGACTACAAGCACTTGGTAACGGTCAGCCCGGAAGACACCCTTGAAAAAGTGAAAGAAATTTTCGACGCGCACAAATTCCACCATATCCCGGTGGTCAATTTCCGCGAAATCGTGGGCATTATCAGCAAAGTTGATTTTGAACATTTTCTGGGCGGGGCCACGCTTTATGGCGAAAACAACATAGTGAGCACGCAACGACTGCGCGAGGCGCGTGTGCATCAAATCATGACGAAGCACCTCGGCAAAGTGGAGCCTGACGACCGCATCAACGTGGCGCTGGAAATTTTCACCCTCAACCGATTCCACGCGCTTCCGGTAGTGAAAGACGGCGAGCTAGTGGGCATCATCACACCGTTCGACATTCTGAAAAAATTGGCCGAAGAAAAACCCGCTCAGCCCCACATGGTCTATGAAGCGGAAAATTGAATGCGAGCGCCGCCAATCACCTTCCTAAGTACAGGGCGGGCAAGGTGGCTTTGAACAAACGGCGCCAGCAATCCTTTGAAAATCATGCAAATCAATCAAGAGCATCCCTGCCGCGCCATTCGGCTGGCTCAAATCCTCTTTAATCTGGGTATAACATGACCACTATAAAAGTTTTTGGAGAACATGACGAGGCTACTCGCCGCCTGCGCGACAACCTCACCCGCGCCCTCTCGGATTTTCCGCTGGACAATCGAGTGGTGGAGGTGTCGGAGCCGAACGCCATCCGAGCCGATGGCGTGACGGACACCCCCGCGCTGATGCTCGACGGCGATATGGTAGTGGAAGGTCGTGTGCCCACAGTGGAAGAGCTGACTGCCATCTTCCAAAATCGCTATCTCTACAAGAGCAAATTGTATCGCTTGCAAAATATCACGGTGCCAGTGGACATCAGCGAGCCGTCGGGCAACGCATTGGTGTTCGCTTGGCAGCTGGCTCAGCAATTGGATGCCAAAATAGAGGTGGTGTATGCGATGGATAGTATTTTTGAAGGCAGCCTGCCTTCCGCGTCGGGTTTTTTGTCGAGCTACAAAAAAACGGTGCAGACGGAGCTGGATGCCTTTATCAAGGATACGCTTAAGAAAATCGAGGTGGATTACCAGCCACCCGCCCAAACCCCACCAATCCCCAAAAACGGCGATGAGACCGCAGCTCCAGCCATCAAATCAACGGTGCTGTATGGTTTTCCCGAAGAGGTTATCGAGGAGCAATCGCGCAAGGCAGACCTCATCGTGATGGGCACTACGGGGCGCGGCGGCGTGGCACGCAGCCTGTTTGGCTCGGTCAGCACGGAAGTGTCGCAGTCTTCGCATTGTCCGGTGCTTTTTGTGCCGATGGAAGCCGCTTTTCATGGTTTCAAAAATGTGCTCTACGCGAGCAATTTCGATTCGCTGGATGCCTTGCGCGTGAAGCAAGCGGTGGCGTTCGTGCAGCGATTCGGCGGTCGGGTGCATTTTGTGCACGTCGGCCCGGCGGGTGAGGAAGGACTGAATTTGGAGCGGAAGCTGTTCGAGGTGGATTACCAACGCTCGGAACCTGAATACCCCTTTGTTTTCAACAAGGTCATTGGCGACGACGTGGTGGAGCAGCTTAACGATTATGCCTTCCAACATGGCATTGACTTGATGGTTTTTGTGACGCACCAACGCAGCTTCTGGGAAAACCTGCTGCACAAAAGCGTGACGCGCAAGGCCCTGCTGGGCGCGGGCTTGCCGATGCTCATCATGCACGCTGACGATGACATGAAAGGGCGTTAGCGCCTACTTCAAAACATACCCTATTGACCTCCTCTCAAGCTTGAGGTTTTTGTTCGCCCCGTTGGCACGCCCTGCGTACCGGCGGGGTTTTTTGATTGGAAGAATGGGCATCAATCATAGGCATCTGACAAATCATAGCGGCTCGAGGTACCGCTGGCTTTGTTTGGGAAGACATTGTCAATCAAGTCGGGGGCTGACGGAAATCATCCCTACCTCTTGCAGTAACATCCATTTTTGTCTTCTCATCTCTTTGTTGGCCTTTCTAAATATTTTCCACATGGCACTCAATTTCAACAAGTACGTCCAAGATGGCGAGCAATTCCTAACGGAAGTTGCCCGCGAAATCAATGACCCCGACAACGTGGCCAAGGCAGGTCGCATCCTGCGAGCAGTGCTTCATGCGTTTCGCAACCGAGTGTCGCCGCAAGAGTCGCTTCAGCTCATCGCCCAATTGCCAATGCTTATCAAGGCTGTCTATGTGGATGGTTGGCGCATCAGCGACGAATCCAAAAAACTCCGTACGTTGGGCGATTTCATTGAAGCAGTGCGGGAAGAGGGCGGGCGTGGCACCGCAAATGATTTCGTTACCGACCGCGAAGTCGAACACGCCATCCATGCAGTATTTACTGTATTGAAAAAAGACGTTTCAGCGGGGGAAATTAAAGATATCGTCGCCACGCTGCCAGCAGCACTGCGGCCTTTGTTGGCTTAAAAACGTCTAAGAGGCTGTCATGCCCAAAACTTGGCGGCGCGAGGTATAGATTCCTGTCGGAGTGGGAAGGGAAAGCGCAGCCCTATAAAAACTTCCTTCTTTTGCAAAAGAAAACGGCTTGACCGTTCGAGGCAAACACCATGAAATATACCTTAGCGACCCGAACCGCACGGCATCGGAACAGATGAAAATAGTGCTCCGGCACGCCGTGAATTAAGCCGACCTGTTGCTTCCCATGACTGAAATCATTGACTTTATCGCTCAGTATCACCCGACCACACAGGCGTTTTTTGCCACCTTGTTCACTTGGGGCGTCACGGCGTTGGGCGCCGCGTTGGTTTTCTTTTTCAAAAGCGTGAACCAACGGGTGCTCGATGCCATGATGGGCTTCGCCGCGGGCGTGATGATTGCCGCCAGTTTTTGGTCGTTGCTCGCGCCCGCTATCGAAATGAGCGAGGAAGTGAGCGAGTTGCCAAAGTGGGGGCCTGCGCTGATTGGCTTTTTGGCGGGCGGCATTTTTCTTTCCATCGTGGATAAGATATTGCCGCACTTGCACCCCGATTTGGCCATGGACCAAGCCGAGGGCATCTCTACCAAATGGCGGCGCAGCGTGTTGCTTGTGCTGGCCATCACGCTTCACAACATCCCTGAAGGTCTTGCCATCGGCGTAGCTTTTGGTGGGGTGGTGCACGGTATGCCCGGCGCTACCATCGGGGCCGCTGTCGCATTGGCCATCGGCATCGGGTTGCAGAATTTCCCAGAGGGCACCGCTGTGTCCGTGCCGCTTCGGCGGGAGGGGATGTCGCGTGCCAAGTCGTTCTGGTATGGGCAGCTTTCGGGCGTGGTGGAGCCTGTGTTTGCCGTATTGGGCGCTATGGCCGTGCTGACCATGAAACCCATGTTGCCCTACGCGCTGTCGTTTGCCGCAGGTGCCATGATTTTCGTGGTGGTAGAGGAATTGATACCGGAATCTCAACGCGCCGGCAACACTGACCTCGCCACACTTGCCACCTTGTTGGGCTTCAGCGTGATGATGGTGTTGGATGTGTCGCTGGGGTAAGCGATTGATGTTGAAGCGCGTCATCGAATTGGGTTTGCCCTAAAACGAGCCACATCTCATTGAGCATTGGCGCCACCTGTCCCGAAGCTTCGGGATTCTCAAAACAGCACATTAGCAAATTGTACTCGCGATGCACCAGCCTTTTCTTCCAATCGCGTTTCCCAAGCGGACACCCTTGCCCGAAGGTGTCCCGCTGCTCGCAGCCGACGTGGGCGGCACCAAAACGGCGCTGGCACTTTTTGAAATGCGCGGGGGAGTGTTGGCCATCGTTCGAGAGGCCGTCTATGCCTCCAAATCATTTGGCTCATTGGCCGAGGCCGTGCGTCATTTTGTCGGCAACGGTTCGCGGCCTGCGCGATTGAGTATCGCTTTCGCAGGGCCAGTGCAGGGCGGCAAGGCAAAAGCCACCAATCTGGGTTGGGACATTGAAGTGGCCGCCCTGAGCCAAGCATTGAGCATCCCGGAAGTATTTTTGCTCAACGACCTCGAAGCCTACGCTTACGGATTGGCTGCGCTGACGCCATCGGATGTGCAAACCATTTTTAGGGCCTCCTCGCCTGCTATTGGCAACGCGGCCATCATAGCGCCCGGCACAGGACTTGGTGAGGCGGGTCTCTATTGGGATGGCACCGCCCTGCATCCTTTTGCCACAGAGGGCGGACACGCGGGTTTTGCGCCCCGCGATGAATTTGACTGCGCGTTACTCCTTTTTTTGGAAAAAAAATATGGCCGCGTGAGTTGGGAGCGCGTGGTGTCTGGCCCCGGCATCCATCAGATGTATCGCTTTCTCCGCGATGTGAAGTCAATGACGGCACCCGCCGAAGTGGAGGAGAATATGGAATATCAAGACCCGGCAGCGGTCATCAGCCTCGGCGCAGTGGCGGGGCGCCCTATTTGTGTGGAAACGCTGCGCCTTTTTGCCCGCTACCTTGCCATGGAGGCCGCCAACCTCGCCTTAAAGCTCAAGGCAACGGGCGGCGTTTTCATCGGCGGCGGGGTGCCGCCCAAAATCTGGAACGACGACCTGCAAGCCGTTTTTCTCGAACACTTCTTCCAAGTGGGTCGCCTGCGGCCCTTGCTGGAATCGGTGCCCGTGCATCTGGTGCTGAACGAGCGAGGTGCCTTGCTGGGGGCAGCGTGGTATGTGGGTGGCGTGGTGTGAGTCATGGGAGGGGCATGGTTCTGTGCGGCACCTGCGAAAAACAAGGTTTCGTAGATGCAGGAGCCTCCTCGCCTCCTCTTCAATCGCCCTTTTTCGACTTGTTGCCTGCCAAAAATCCCCAACCGCCGGAGCCGAGCAGGAAGCCGAAATTGTACCAGCCGCCTGAGTTGTTGATGGCGTAAATGGCGACCTCGTTGTCGAACAGGCTCGCCACAAAACTGACAGGGGTGATGAACCCGTGCAGCAGGCCGTGGAAAAATCCATATCGTTTACCGGTCAGGCAGGTTTCGACTGGCTCCACGCTGGCGCAGGCTGCGAAAAGGCAGCAAATGAAAATGGCTGCCAAGAGGGTTAGGAGGGCGCGATGTTTTTTCATAAGTTTTGCAGTTCAAAAAATTATCAAGATGAAAATGGTTTGCGTGACTGCGCAGGCCAAATTCAAAAACCCCATTTCAGCCTAAAAATGAGCGCGTTGCCAAGATTTTTGAATTGACCGCCCGCTGGCGCAAAAAACGATTGTGCCACCAAGTTTGCGTCCCAGTTGTCGCTCAACGAGTAGGTGAGCACGGGGAATGTGATAAAAGCATCCGCGCCGGGGCAATAAATCAGGCTCAGATTGGCTGTGAAAAGTGGCGTGATGGATTTGGCGACTTGCCCAAGCAGGGAGTATCTGAACGGCATCAATCGTTTCGCGGAAAGTTGTTGGGTAGCCAATTGTTCCAACGCTTCCGCGCCGTCGCTGCCGCCCGAGGTGTAAAGAAATGCCCCGCCGATGTACCAACCGTTCTGGAAACTATAATCGCCGCCCAATGTCAATGACAGCAGGCCAGTGCTGTCGCCCAATGATTGTCGGGGTTGGAACCAAGTCGCTTCGCCCTTGAAGCCGGCGTTGCCGATGCTGCCCGCCCACCCAGTGCCCACAGCGAGGTCGTCCCTAAACCATCCTCCCAGTATTTGAAAATCGTAGCCCCCACGATTGAAACGGTATAGCAATGCTGCAATGGTCGAGGCGGAGTCTTTGCCGTGGCTTATGGCCAAGTCGAAACCTGACATGCCGCTTGTGTGATAGCGTACCCGGATGGCATCGCTGCCTGGGCGCTCCTCATAGTCGAAATCGAAAAAATTGTAGGCATTGAACAGGTCGTTGGGGGTCCAAGCCGTCGTGATGCCCCAATTGACCCGTTGCCGCCCGATGGTAACATCCCAGCTTTGTTTTCGCCAGTTCAAGGAAAGCCGGTCTGTGATGGTGTGCAGCACGACGGCGGGTTCGTCCACTGCCACCCACGAAAGGTCCATCAAGCCATTTTCATAGTCAATCTGCTCGGCAAACCCCGGTGTCCAGCGTACCTGCTCGCCCCAGAACAATCGTGTGCGCAGCTCCAGCCGTGCCGAAATGTTTTCCGAAAAATAGTAGATGAAATTCAGGCGGTTGTGCAAAAAATTGCCCGTGAAAAGCGAGCCTTTGTCCCTTGTGAAGGTCGCTGTTTGCAAATCTTTGAGATAGCCTTGAAAATGGAAATGGGCGGGTTTTGACTCCGACTCAGGCATGGAGTCGGCCTGCCCTTTTGATGTGAAAGGGAAAACGAAAAGGAGAAACGCCGTAATAAAAAAGGTTTTCATGAAAACACATTTTAGGACGCTCGTTTGTGGGCCCCTCGAACCCCGTCCGCCGCGCTTGGCCGGGCAAACCCTCAAGCCACACTGACGCTCGCCGTGTCCGACGCAATCCGCCCATCCACCAGTTTGATGACCCGGCGGGCGCGTTCGATGACGCGGGCATCGTGCGTTGAAAAGATAAAAGTCATGCCCTCTTCGCGGTTGAGTTGTGCCATCATATCAAGCAGGTTCGTGGCCGATTGGGAGTCGAGGTTGGCCGTAGGCTCGTCAGCGAGGATGAATTGAGGCTTGGATGCCAGCGCTCTTGCGACGGCGACGCGCTGTTGCTGACCACCTGAAAGCCGTGCGGGGCGCACGTCCATTTTGTCGCTGAGGCCGACGGCGTGCATTAGCTCTTTCACGCGCCGTTCGCGCTCGGCCTTTGGTGCGCCTTGCAAAAGCATGATAAACTCCACATTTTCGCCGGCGGTCAGCACCGGAATCAGGTTGAACGATTGGAACACAAAGCCGATATTGTGCAGGCGGAACTGAATCAACCGATTGGGCGACAGGGCCGTGATGTCCGTGTCGTTGATGACGACCTTGCCTTCTGTAGGCGCATCGAGGCCGCCGATGATGTTGAGCAAAGTTGTTTTGCCCGAACCCGACGGGCCGACCAAGGCCGTGAATTCGCCTCGTTCGATGTGCAGGTGCACACCGTCCACCGCATGCACTGGAATAGTGTCGGGATTGTAAATTTTGCTGACGTTGTGGATATCAATGACTGTTGTCTTCATAATTTTTTCAATGCCTGATGGCTTCAGCGGGTCTCATTTTAAGTGCTTTCCATGCCGGAAACACTGAGGCGAGCAATGCCGTGACAAAGACGATTTGTATAATCTGCCACACTTTGTCGCCAGGTAGGTCAGGATAAATCACCGCGCCATATCCGAAGCCTTTCAGCAAGTTTTCGGCGATGGCGCTCAGGTCAATCCCCGTTTTTGAAAGCCAGGCATTCGCCAGCCAAGCCAACCCAAACCCAATAGGGCATCCGGTCAACGTCAGCAACAGGGTTTCCAGCACGACCATGCCGAACAGCCGGAGCTTGGTCATGCCGACGGCCATCAGCATCCCGATTTCGCGGGTGCGTTCGAGCACTGCCATGAGCATGGTGTTGACGATGCCAAATGCCAGTGCGATGAGTATGATGGCAATGATGATAAAGGAAGATATATCGAGCGAAGACATCACAAGAGCTGTCTCCGGCGAAATGGCGCGCCAGTCTTGCACCTCAAGCCCCGGCAGCTGTCGCGTGAGCGCAGCCATTGCGGCGGGCAATTCGCTTTCGTCGGTCAGTAGAACAGCGGCTTCCGTGCCACGTCCCGGGGTGTCGAGCAAATCGTCGAGGTCGCCGCGCCGCACATACACGTTGCGCTCGTCGAGCGGGGCATTGGCAGTTTCATAGATGCCGGCAATGCGAAAAGCGCCGGAAGTGATGTTTTGCTCTATGTCTTGAAATGTCAGCACGATTTTGTTGCCCGGCGCGAGTTTCATTTTATCGGCCAATTTTTTCCCGACCAACACCTGATGCTTTTTCTCGGCTTCAAAGTATCCGCCGTCTATGACGAAATTTTTCAAGCCCCGTGTCTTATCTTCGGCATCAGGGTCAACGCCGTTGACCTGAACGCCATTGCTAGCTGAGGCGTTGGCCAACATGCCTTGCACCGTGGTGCGCAGCGAAAAAGCCTTCACGCCGGGTGTGTGGCGCAGGGCGGCTTCGAGGCTGTCGAGCGCAAAATTGAAAACCACATCGTGGTCGTCGCGGAATTTTGGATGATGCACCTGAATGTGCGACACTTCCTGCTCGATGGCGATGCGCACACGCTCGTTGCCCATACCGTAGTAGAGCGACACGATGAACGCTCCTGCCCACACCCCCAGCGCCACTGACGTGATGATGGCAAGGCTGCGCGTCCGGTGTCGCCATAAATTCCGCCAAGCAATGATGATTAGCATTGTGATGACTGTTTGAGTGGTGAGATGAATGGCTCAAAATTTACGCTCGCATGGCATCTACGGGTTTAAGAAACAATACTTTGACAATAGGGTAGAGCGATAGCAACAAACCGATAATCAGGACGGCCAGCGCTTGGTTCCAAAAGATGGAAGGGGCTAGCGATGCCGGGAATATGGCCTCAAAGCCGAATTTTTCATATACCTCTGCCATCTCGCCCGTGATTCTGATGGGATGCTCCTTGAGCCACCAGACCAAAGGGATGCTGACCAAAATACCAAATAGGCAACCCGTCAAGGTGATTAGCACCGACTCGAACATGACCATTTGGGCAAGCTGGCGTTTTTTCATGCCCAACGCGACGAGCATCCCAAATTCGCGTTGGCGCTCGGCCAGCATCATCAGCAATGTGGCGAAAATGCCGAACGAAATCAGCAAGTACAGTACGCCTAAAATAATGGCGCCGCTTGCCGTGTCGGTTTGGATATGTTCGTGGATGTCGGGCATCATTTCCTGCCATGTCAAGGTTTCAAAATCGGGAGGGAGCGAGGCTCGAAGTTGGGCGGCGGTTCGTTCGGTGGCTGTGGGCTTTTCGGGCGAAACGACCAGCGTGGTCGCCAGCCCCGGTGCATCGAGCCAGTGTTGGGCTGCCGCCAATGGCAGGAACACCACTTGGTCGTTGAGTGCGGGTGAGCCGAATCGCAGGATGCCGCCGATGGCATATTTTCCGGCTGCGGTGGTGCCGTAGTAACCCTGACCAAGCAAGATGACGGTGTCGCCAAGGCCTGTTTGCAGGCGCTTGGCCAAACCTTCCGCAATCAGAATCGTCTGTGCACTGTCCTGCAAATACGCACCCGCCACTAACTTGCTTTTCAATCGCGTGACGCGTTCTTCCGTGTCTGGGGCGATGCCAGCCACGAGGCAACCTTTGGTTTTTTCACCTGTGGAGGCTAGCGCGAAGGCTTCCAGTCGTGGTGTCGCAGCGGCCACGCCCGGACTCGACAAAACGGCCTTTTGGATGGAATCAGTCAGCGGAAAGCTATTTTCCAATGTTTGTTCCGACTGATAGCCCGCCCGGTGGACTTGCACATAGCCACTGTAGAAACTGACCACATTGGCTATCAAATGGTCGAACACGCCTTTTTGCAAGCTACTCATGGCAACGGCCAACACGACCGCACACCACACTGATGCCATCGTGATGAACGAGCGGTTGGGGTTGCGCCAGAGATTGCGCCATGCAAGTTGTAGGAGCATAGGTGTTGGTTTGATAACAACAGAGTTGTCATGGTGGAGGGCTTTGGCGGGGAAAAGTGCTCCACCATGACAATTCTCTACTTGACCTTCGTCATATTCTCCGTCGTGAAAAAACTATCGGCCAACGGCTTGTCGAATTCGAGCGACTTGTAGGCGATTTCGGTTTTGTGTCCTTTTTTGTCGGCAGGGGTCATTTCGATGCGCGACGGGAGCAATTTGCCGCCAAGCATTTTCAGGTCAGCGCCAATCATGGTCTGCGATAGTGCGCCGTTTTCGTCGTAGAATTCAGTGCGGAGTTGGATGTAGTCCTTTTTGTCAACCCAGACGACGACTTTCCCCCACACGACCGCCGCTTCGGGTTTTGGGGTAAGTTCAATTTTGTGGCAGTCTCGGTCGCCCTGTTTCTCTGAGCCGAGCAATTTGTGCACATAATCATCCACAATGGAGGATTCTTTCACCAAGTCGTCGTTGGTGAAGTCGGTGCCCATCCACGACTGCGACATCATGGAGGGGGGTAGTTTGATG
Organism: Saprospiraceae bacterium; assembly: GCA_026129545.1. Lineage (NCBI taxonomy): Bacteria > Pseudomonadati > Bacteroidota > Saprospiria > Saprospirales > Saprospiraceae > Saprospiraceae bacterium. The sequence continues at coordinate 103,756 of JAHCHX010000006.1, read as the reverse complement.
GTGCGTTCGAGCGAAGGAAGCCAGTTCCAGACTTCTTTTTTGCGCTTCAGGAAAGTCGTGCCTTTGTCTTTGGCGGGCGATTTGACCAAAATAAGCGCCATTTCGTTGCCCTTCGTCCATGCTTTGATGTCCATCGAGCGGGTCCATTTGGGGCGGACGGTGGTGATGGTCATTTCGGCGATGGAAGTTTTTCCACGCGCTCGTTCGTCGGCTTTTCGGACGATGGCCACGGCGTCTTCCTGTTGTTGGGCGAGGGATGATGCTCGCATGCCGAATAGAAAAACAGGAATTAAGAGTAGAAGGGTCTGATTTTGCACAATGGTCAGCGATGGGTTGTGGTGAATAAGTTGGGCAAAAATAAAAAAATACCGGGCGACAAACGAGTGTCGGCCCGGCACCATGGTTTGCTTTGTGCTAAGTACGCTGGCGTTCAGAACAAACTAATGCCGCCAGCGTACTTATACTTCGCACCGTTAGGTTTTGGGCATGACTGCAATCGCAATCTGCTAAAAATCAAGAACATCAATCATGTTCATCTAACAAATCCTAGCGAGTCAAGGTATACATCAGTCTGCAACATCGCTCAACCCCGCACGCGCCGGAAGCCGCCGAAGTAGTACTGTAGCCCCAGTGCCAACGAGAACTGGTTGGTGCGCGTCTTGGTGGTAGTAGTGACACCTCCCGTAGTGGAGTCGAACTGGCTGTTGGCGTAGTTGTACTTAAAAATGGTCTCAATGGCGAAACCGCCTCTTGAATATACCGTCAGGCCTGGGCCAGCACCGACGGCAAAGACGTTGGTCTCGATGCTTTGCTTGTTTTCGCCCACTATTTGCTCGTCTTTTGAGTTGCCAAACCCAAAATTGGTTGTGAAAAACAGCGCCACGTTGTCGCCCAGAGAGAAGTAGTAGCGTGCAAATGGTCCAAAGAGCAAGTCGCTGTCAGTTGTTTTGTCTTGGCCGGGTTCGGTCACGGAGTTGAGTGTGTAGTCGGCGCCGAGGCCCAAGGCAAAATTGTCCAAAATGAAGTAGCCGATAGCAGGGGCCACGTTGACCTGTTGGGCCGAAAGCCCTTCGCTGCCTGCGCCTCCGCTGGTGACTTTAGAGTTGGCGGTCGAGAATCCCACTGTCGAGCCAACCATAAAATTGCCCTGCTCCAACAATTGGGCAACGGACGCAGCATGCACCAAGAGCATCAATACGGGGATGATAGCCAATTTTTTCATGGACTGAGAAAGGTTTGAGTGAATGAACAATGTGAGTTTCATCGCTCCGCAGGATTGGGGCTTTCGTCACATCCCGCTTTTGCATACCCAAAGGTGGGGACGCACATCGCCGCTACATAATGATGCAAATCAGGGGCGAAAGGAACTGTTGTCAGGCGAGAGGCTGAGGGAGGTGAGAAACAGGGGTGATATTTTGTGAAATCGTTAAATCGAATCTCATTCGCTTTGCTTGCGCGAGCCTGTCCGAACGGCTTAGCTGGGCGGGCAATCAAATCAATCAACATCACCCTCCCGCCTGACCATCATCATTTCCCGCTCCTTCACGATGCTGCCATTTTTGGGCAAACAAAAATCGGAATGTCATGCCCTTCTTGATTAAACATTTCTCGGAAATATCCATGCGCGAACTCGCCCTTGTAGGCGGCAAAAATGCCTCGTTGGGGGAAATGTTCTGCCAATTGGTGCCAAAAGGCATCATGGTGCCAGATGGGTTTGCGGTCACTGCCGAAGCCTATCGGTTGTTTTTGGAAGAGCATAAATTGCGCAAACCCCTGAGCGACTTGCTGGCACAATTAGACAAGGCGCATCTCTCCAATCTCGAATCCATCGGCACACAAGCGCGCGATTTGATTTTGAAAGCAGCCTTGCCCAAAGCGGTAGAAGCCGCCATCAAAGAAGCTTACCAACAGTTGCGCCAGCGTGAAGGAGCAGATATTTCGGTGGCTGTGCGCAGCAGCGCGACGGCAGAGGATTTGCCCTCCGCAAGTTTTGCCGGGCGGTTGGACAGTTTTCTCAATATCAGCGGCGAACAGGAGCTGGTGGACGCGGTGCATCGCTGTTTTGCCTCCTTGTTCACCGACCGCGCCATCAAGTACCGTGAAGACCAAGGCTTCGGCAACATAGACGTGGCCATCTCGGTAGGGGTGCAAACAATGGTGCGTTCCGATTTGGCTTCTTCCGGCGTAGCCTTTACCCTCGACCCCGACACGGGTTTCGACAAGGTGGTGGTGATTGACAGCGTGTATGGCCTCGGCGAAAACATCGTGCAAGGCCGCTCCACCCCCGATGAGTTCTTGCTTTTCAAGCCTCATATCGGCACACACTTCAACCCCATCATCCAGAAAAAACTCGGCGGTAAAGAATGGACGATGATTTATTCCAAAGCCGCCAACGCTGCCTCGACGGTGGAAAACAAACCTTCCCCCGACCACAAACGCGACCTCTTTTCCATCAGCGATGCCGATGTGGCCATGCTGGGCAAATGGTGTGTCCAAATCGAGCAGCACTACGGCAGGCCGATGGATATCGAATGGGCCAAGGACGGCGCGACCGGCAAACTCTACATCGTGCAAGCGCGACCTGAGACCGTCCATGCGGGCAAGAGCAAACAGGCTGTGGTGCGTGCCTACAAAATAAAAACAAAGGGGCAGAAACTCGCCGAAGGCATCGCGTTGGGCGAAAAAATCGCTTTCGGGCGGGCGAGGCTCCTGCGCTCGCCTCAGGAAGCCAACCTCTTGCAAGATGGGGAGGTGCTCGTGACCGACATCACCAACCCCGACTGGGACCCTATCCTCAAACGCGCCGCCGCCATTGTCACCAACAAAGGTGGGCGCACCAGCCATGCCGCCATTGTAGCCCGCGAACTCGGTACTGTCGCCATTGTGGGCTGCGGCAACGCGACCGATAAAATTCACGACGGCGACCTGATAACGGTCAGTTGCGCAGAGGGCAAAACGGGCTTCATCTACGCCGGAAAAGCCGATTGGGAAGTAGAGGAAAAAGACATCTCCAACCTGCAAATGCCCAAAACGGCCCCCATGCTCATCCTCGGCGACCCGTCGCTGGCGTTCCAGCAGTCGTTTTTGCCCAATCGGGGCGTGGGGCTGCTGCGCATGGAATTTCTCATCACCCACCATATCAAGGTGCATCCGTTGGCGCTCACCCGCTTCGAGCAAGTCGCCAACCCCGGCATCAAGGAAGGCATTGCCCACCTGACACGGCACTACCGCGATAAAAAGGACTATTTCGTGGACAAACTCGCCCAGGGCGTGGCGACCATCGCGGCGGCGTTTCACCCGCACGATGTCATCGTGCGCATGAGCGATTTCAAGAGCAATGAATACGCCAACCTCGTCGGCGGCCAGCAATTTGAACCGTTGGAAGAAAACCCGATGCTCGGCTTTCGGGGTGCGTCGCGCTACTATTCGCCGCTCTACAAAGATGGTTTCGCGCTCGAATGCAAGGCCATGAAAAGGGTGCGCGAAGAAATGGGATTCACGAACGTGAAACTGATGGTTCCTTTCTGCCGCACGGTGGAGGAAGGCAAACAAGTAATAGAAACGATGAAGGAATTTGGCCTCGAACGCGGAAAAAACGGCCTCGAAATCTACGTCATGGTCGAGATACCGAGCAACGTGCTGATGGCCGAAGAATTTGCCGAAGTGTTCGATGGCTTTTCCATCGGCTCCAACGACCTCACCCAGCTCACGCTCGGCCTCGACCGCGACTCCGCCCTCGTGAGCAATCTTTTTAGTGAAAAAAATGCGGCAGTGATGCGGCTCATTGCCTCCGCCATTCGCACTGCTCGCCGAAAAGGCATCAAAATCGGGCTATGTGGGCAGGCCCCCAGCGATATGCCAGAGTTTGCGCAGTTTTTGGTGAATGAGGGCATTGACAGTATTTCTTTCAATGCGGACGCGCTGCTGAAGGGGATTGAGAACATGAACGCGGCAGAGTCGAAGGAGCCCAAAACCGGCATTGAAGAACCGCCGCCGATGGGCGAAACGACTTCGCCTGCCCGCGACAATACCTACGTTAATCCCGCCCCTGTCACCAATCGGGAGTGGGAACGGGAAGGTGATGGCGGGGAGATTTTTAAATGAACTGACCAACATATTTTGAAGCTATGCGCTATTTCATCATCATTTTCCTGTTCAGCCTTCCCTTCTCGACAGAAGCGACGATTCGCACAGCGCCTGATTCGACCTTTGTTTCGCAGTCCTCTTTTTTGGTAAAACAAGACGGCGAAAAACGCGGTTTCTTTAAAAAATTTGTCGAAAAACGGCTGCTTAAACACCTTGCGAAAGCAGAAAAATTCTTGGGCAAACCCGGTGATGGTGACGGGAAAGGGCTTGCTATCTCGGGTCTGACGGTTGGCTTGCTTGCATTGCTTTCTTGGTTTATTTCACCTTATTTGGGTTTTATCTTGACTATCCCGTTTGGGCTCGCGGGACTCATTCTAAGTATCATCGGGCTTGTAAGAGCCAAGCGCTGGTATCGCACCGGGCTTGTTCAGGGGTTGGCCATTGCTGGGATTGTATTGAATAGTTTGCTAATTGTCTTGTTTCTCGCCTTGCTGGCTTGGGCCTCTTCATAGATGGATTTTCAGCAACAAAACAATAGAAAAAAAATCTGACAACAAACTACATCACCATGAACAAACAAACAACCCTTGCAATCTTTGCCATCCTGCTGATGGCAACCATGAGCGAAATGTATGCTCAAACTATAACCGTTAGCGATACACTGCGAGCCAATTCCGTCCGCGCACGTGTCCAATCAAACGGCGCTTTTTTTCTGGGCGGCCAAAACGGCGAATTTCTTGTCCCGGCCACAACAGGTGGTTTGCCCGAAATTTCAATGATGAAATCCGCCGGACTATGGCTGGGCGGGCGAGATTCGGCGGGCAATCTCCATGTGTCGGCTCAACTTTACAACGAAAACGGGAAAACGGATTTCTATCCCGGTGTCTTGCTGGATGATTTGATTCCCTATCCGGAGTTCAATTTCATTGCGGATGTGACCAGCGCACAAATAAATGCGCATATTGCAAATCCGGCCAGCCAGATTCCGGCCGTTTACAGCTGGCCCGCACGGGGTAATCCTTTTTTCTTCAACTACTATGGCTTCGATTTGCCATTTTCAAATTTCAATTATTTTGCTGGCTTCTACGACAAATTTTCTAATGGGGTTTATGAGCCTGATTTCGGCGATTACCCAGTACTCGAATTGAGAGGCTGCCCATTAATATACAATGCCGATGAAGAGTTGTGGTTTGCCTTCCACGATGTCGGGCCACACACACAATCGGGCGGGTCGCCATTGGGCATGGAGGTTCAGACCCAGTTTTTTGGCATAGACTGCCCGGAAGGCTCGCCGGTTGACCGGGTGGTGTATGTGACTTATAAGCTTATCAACAAGAGTCCCATCCCGCTGGATTCCTGCTACTTAGGTGTCTTTATGGATTTTGAAGTAGGCAATGGCGGCGATGATTTCATCGGTTGCGACCCCGCGCGGCGGGTCGTTTTTGCTTACAACGGCGACGAAGTGGACGAAGGCGGATTTGAAAACACGCCGCCCGTGATAGCGGTTGACCTGCTGCGTGGGCCGCTCAACGAAATAGGGGAGGTGGTGGACGGATGGCATTTTGTACCTGTGGATGATGCCAATCTCACCGCACCCGAGCATTATTACAATCTGCTGGCAGGCCGCCGCCTCGATGGCACACCTTTTCCAAACAATGGCCTCATGTATGCTGGCAACCCCCTCAATCCTTCTGATTGGTCGGAAATCAGTGATGGCAATACGCCAGGAGAGCGCAAGGCATTGACATCATTTGGGCCGTTCACTTTGGTTCCGGGTGCAATAAATGAGTTGGTACTGGGCTATGCTTGGGTACGCAAAGACCCCAATGGCAGTGTCGCCGACAACCTCTCCATTGTGGGCGCGACCATGGATGCCGTGCAAGACCTATTCGACAATTGCTTCGATTTGTCCGAGGGTTGTCCGGGCAATGTGCCGACCTCAGAACCCTCATCAAGGCTGCCTATCACCATTTCGCCAAATCCTTTTGCCGGTTGGGTGCTTGTGGAAAGTGAGGAGGTTCGGATGCAATCTGTTTTTTTGTACGATGCCACAGGTCGCCTTGTGCGCGAAATCACGGCAGTTGAAAATACGGCCGTTGTGATTCAGACTGGCGATTTGCCTGCCGGACTGTATGGTTTGCAGGTGCGAACAAAAGATGGTCGCTTGGCTGCCTACAAATTGATTCACGAGTGACAAAACAATTCAACAAACCATGCGAATCAAAAGTTGGAAAATCCAAAGTGTTGAAAATCATATTTTTAAGCACCCACGTTTACGAAACTTTCAAAAGTTTCGTAAACGTAAGTCGCTTAAAATGAAGTCAATTTTCTAACCCTTGATTCGCATAAATCACCAATTCTACAAATCAACCAACTATGGCTCGTTTACACAACAAAGTCGCCATCGTCACTGGCGCAGCCGGGGGCATGGGCGAATCCATCGCCCGCCTGTTTGCACAAGAGGGTGCCTCGGTGTTGGCCACCGACATCCAATTTGAAAAAATGAACACTTGGGTGCAGGAGGCTCGCAAACACAGCCTTTCTATCGAGTGCGTCAGCCACGATGTCACCTCTGAGTCCGACTGGCAAAAAGTCGTGGAAAAAGCCGCGCAACTTTACGGCAAAATTGACATCCTCATCAACAATGCCGGGGTCTATCAGCCGATGGAAACCACCGAACTGACTTCGCTCGAACGCTGGAATAAAATCCTCTCCATCAACCTGACGAGTGCCTTTTTGGGCGCAAAGGCCGCGTTGCCGCATCTGAAAAAATCAGGCAAAGGCTCCATCGTCAACAACTCGTCCATCGCTGGCCTTGTGGGCGGCAACGGCGCTGCCTACTCCTCCTCAAAAGCGGGCATGCTGCTGCTGACCAAAGACCAAGCCATTGAGTTTGCGCCATTCAACATCCGCGTCAACTCCATCCATCCGGGCGGCGTGATGACCCCGATGACGGAACACATCCTGCCAGTGGATGCCGCCGCACGCGATGCGATGATGAAAGCGATGTGCCCGTTGGGTCGTATCGGCGAGGCTATCGAAATCGCGTACGGGGCGTTGTTTCTCGCCTCCGACGAGTCGTCGTACATGACAGGTGCCGAATTGGTGATTGATGGAGGGCTGACGGCAAGATGAGTTGTTTGAGTTGCAGATCAAACAACTCAAACCATCCCAACTAACTTACTTTTGAGGCAAATAGGAAGCGTATGACCAAACTTGAATTAACCCTTCCTGAAAGCACCCGCCGATTTCTGCACGATGCTGGCGAATTGAGCCGCTTTGCTGCCCGCTTTTTTGCAGAAGGATTCAGCCCCCGCTATGAGGTGCGCGAGTTTGTGCGTCAGTGTTTCGTCGTCGGTTACAAGTCGCTGCCTCTTGCGGGTCTCACGGCGTTCATCATGGGCTTGGTGCTGACCATGCAGCTACACCCGACGATGGTCTATTACGGTGTAGAAGCCATGATACCGGCGATGGTCGGCATTTCCATCGTGCGCGAAATCGGGCCGATACTTACGGCACTAATTTTTGCCGGAAAAATCGGCTCCAGCATCGGCGCAGAGCTGGGTTCCATGAAGGTGACGGAACAGATAGACGCGATGGAAGTGTCTGGCACCAACCCGTTCAAATACTTGGTCGTCACCCGCACGCTTGCTGCCACGCTGATGTTGCCTATCTTGGTCATCATTGCCGACGCCATATCGCTCTACGGTTCTTATTTGGGCATCAACATTTACGAAAACGTAAGTTTCTATCTGTTTTTCAAACAGATATTTGACCACCTGCTTTTCATGGACGTAGTGCCCGCCGTCATCAAAACCTTCTTTTTCGGATTTGCGGTCGGCATCATAGGGTGTTACAAAGGCTACTATTCGAGCAAAGGCACGGAAGGGGTGGGGCGTTCGGCCAATTCAGCCGTGGTAGTGTCGTCCGTCATGATTTTTATCCTTGACCTGCTTGCTGTTCAGATAACCGACTTGTTGTAAACATGGCACGCAACTCAGACAACAAGGAAATGGTGATAACCATCGAGGGGCTTTGCAAATCGTTTGGAGCCAACATGGTTTTGGACGATTTCAACCTATCCTTGCATCGGGGCGAAAGTCTGGTCGTGTTGGGCAAGTCGGGTTCTGGCAAATCGGTACTGATAAAATGTATTATCGGCCTGATTCGACCCGACCGGGGCATCATCAGGGTGCTGGGTCAAAACGTGCTCACTCTCAGTCACGATGCCTTGGATGAAATTCGGGTTAGAGTGGGATTTTTGTTTCAAAGCAATGCGCTCTACGATTCCATGACCGTGCGGGAAAATCTTGAGTTCCCGCTGCGTCGTCATTCGTTCAATCTGACTCAATCTGCCGCGAACGATATGGTGATGGAGGCACTGCGCAACGTTGGCCTCGAACACACGGTGGATATGATGCCGGCAGAGCTGTCTGGCGGCATGCGCAAACGCATCGCATTGGCACGCACACTCATCCTGAAACCCGAGATTATTTTGTACGATGAACCAACCACCGGCCTCGACCCTATCACAGCCTTGGAAATCATTTCGCTGATGAAAGCCATTCATGAAAAATACCAAACGTCTTCCATCATTATCACGCACGACATGAAATGCGTGAGCCTCACAGCAGACCGCGTGGCCATGCTCATCGACGGGCGATGTTATGCGGAGGGGACTTACGACGAATTGAAAATGGCTCAGGATGAGAAAATCAAGCAGTTTTTCCAGTAATTTGCCTTATGCAAAAACACACCGCTAACTCCGTCAAGCTGGGAGTATTCGTCCTCACTGGCATTTTTTTGCTCGTCCTCACGCTCTACATTTTGGGCAAGAACAAGGGGATGTTTGGTGCCAGCTTCGACCTGAAAACACATTTCAGAGCTGTCAATGGATTGGTGAAGGGCAACAATGTGCGCTTTTCTGGCATTGACATAGGCAGCGTGAAAAACATTGTGTTTGTCAACGACACCGTCATCGAGGTCACGATGAGCATTGAGCGGAAAATGAAGAGCATCATTCGCTCCAACGCCGTGGCGAGCCTTGGCACCGATGGGCTGATTGGCAACCGAGTGGTGAACATCGCGCCAGCGCGCGGAGAGGCCCCGCTCATCAAGGAAGGAGACCTATTGCCCTCCAAAGACGAAATCAACACCGACGAAATGCTCCAGACCCTGCGCCGCACCAACGACAACGTGGCCGTTATTGCCGAAGAGCTGCGCAGCACCATCCACCGCATCAACACCAGTGCGCAATTGACCGAGCTGCTCGAAGACCGCACCATGTCAGCCAACTTAAAAGCCTCGTTTGCTCATCTGCACGAAGCCACCGAAAAAGCCTCAGCCCTAATGACCGACGCATCTGCCACGCTAACCCTCGCTTCTCAGGGCAAGGGCACCTTGGCCACCATCCTGACCGATACTACCCTGTCGCAAGAGATTCGCCAAGTCGTTCAAAAAATAAAACAAGTGGAAGAAAGTGCCGACCGCCTCGCCAACGACCTGAATCAAGTGGTGGTTTCGGTGGACAAAGACTACAACACCGGACAGGGCACCGTGAACGCTTTGATGAAAGACTCCTTGATGGCTGCTCAACTGCGCCAAACGATTGACAACGTGGAGAAAGGCACGGAAGCATTCAGTCAAAACATGGAGGCGCTAAAGCACAATTTCCTTTTCAAGCGCTATTTCAAAAAAATAGAAAAAGAGGAAAAGAAAAAGGCGGTCCAAAAGAAACCGCAATAGCCCTTGAGCTAATCCTCGTCCGGCTTATCAACCCGCTGCAATCATGAAATCACTATCCTGCACCGTCGCTTTGGTTCTTTTTTCGTGGCACTTGTTTTGTCAAGTCGAGGGCGTTCCGAGCAACGCCTCGCTTCCCACCGAAAACCAAGCTTTTCTCGGGTACATCAGCCGTTTCCAATCCATTGCTATCGAGGAAATGCACCGCACGGGCATCCCTGCCAGCATCAAACTGGCCCAGGCCATCTTGGAAAGCGGAGGCGGGCAGAGCGAGTTGGCACTACAAGCCAACAACCATTTTGGCATCAAGTGTGGCCTCAATTGGGGGGGGCGTACCTACCAAAAACAAGACGACGACAAAGACGCGGCGGGCAATCCCATCCTTTCCTGCTTTCGCAAATACAACAGGCCGGAAGAGAGCTTCTATGACCACAGTGAGTTCATCTGCGACCCCTCCAAGTACGCTCGATACGGCTTTCTTTTTCTCCTCGACCAAACCGACTATGTATCGTGGGCGCGAGGTCTGGAATCGGCAGGCTACGCCAGCGGAGCAGGTTACGCCGACAGACTACTCAACCTCATAGGTCGCTACGCGCTGCATCAATACGATGCCCCCCCAATTTCCCTGCGCGATTCGACACGCACTGATGTGGCAAGTCGCGTCGGGCGAACCAACCGTGTCAAAGTCGTATTTTCAAAGGCCAACGAACGATTGGATGACATTGCCATGAGGTTTGATTTGAGCGTGGAGCAATTGGTCGAATACAATGACCATCGCCTCGCCCCCGGCACCCCCTTGAACCCCAACACCCGGGTCTTTATTCAGGAAAAACGCAAAAAGTGGCGCGGCCAGCTTGCCTACCACATTGTGCAAGAAGGACAAACAATGTTTGAACTGTCGCAACGCTATGGCATCAAACTTTCCACCCTGCTCGAACGGAATGGTCTGAAACCGGGACAAGAGCCTGCCATTGGAGAGCCTGTGCGCCTGCGCGGTCGCCCGCTCTTTGGCAAAATAGCTGTGCTGAGGCTGCGTGGCACGGAGTCTGGCATCAATAGCCCGTGATGCAGATATGAACGCTCCCACATCATTCGCCAGCCACGGCATCAATACCCCACCAACCGCCTCAACTGCTCCTTCATTCTTTCCACCGGGAAAAAATGTTGTTCCAGCGGAATAGCGAACGGCACGGGCGTGTCCAGACTGGCCGCCCGAATCACCGGCGCATCCAAGAATTCAAAGAGATGCTCCGAAATCCACGCCGCGATTTCGCCGCCAATACCGCCAAACAAAGTGTCCTCGTGCAGTATCAGCACCCGATTCGTGCGTTTCACTGAGTCAGTAATCGCCTCGTAGTCGAGCGGCACGAGTGAGCGTAAATCCACGATATCGGCATCCAGCCCCATTTCGTTTGCCACCTGTTGCGCCCAGCGAACCCCAAGGCCATAAGTGATGATGCTCACCTGCTCGCCCCTGCGCACCTGCCGCGCCTTGCCAATTTCCACCGTGTAGAAGCCCTCCGGCACCATGCCGCTTTCCGAGCGATACAGCGCCTTGTGTTCAAAAAACATCACCGGGTTGGGGTCCTCAAAAGAAGCGAGCAACAAGCCTTTCGCGTCGTGCGGGGTCGAGGGATACACCACTTTCAAACCCGGCACATGGGTGAACCACGCCTCGTTCGACTGCGAGTGGAAAGGCCCCGCCCCCGTGCCGCCGCCCGTCGGCATTCGGATGACCACATCAGCGTGTTGTCCCCAGCGCCAGTGCAGCTTTGCGAGGTTGTTGACAATCTGGTTGAACCCACAAGTCACAAAATCGGCGAATTGCATCTCCACCATACTCTTGAAACCGCCCAAACTCAGGCCCAGCCCAATGCCGACGATAGCACTTTCACAGAGCGGTGTGTTGCGCACGCGGTCTCTACCAAACGTCTCCACAAAACCCTGCGTGATTTTGAACACACCACCATAATCCGCAATATCCTGTCCCATTAAAATCAGGTTGGGGTGACGCTGCATCGCTTCGCGCAAGCCGTCGGACAGCGCATCAATGAATCGTGCCTCCTTGCCAACATTGCTGGCAGCGACTGACTTAGGGGCCTCTTTGTAAACATCCGCCAATTCCTCCTCCCTGTCTGGCACAGGCTCCGGCTCGGCAAACATGACATCCACAGCCGCCCGAATTTCCTTTCTATACCCGTCTTTCAATGACTTGATGTGTCCTTCGTTCAAAACACCTTCTTCCAGAAGCCATTTCTCGTAATTTTCAATCGGGTCCTTTTTAGCCCACTCATCCATCAGCTCCTTCGGAACGTACTTGGTGCCGCTCGCTTCCTCGTGACCGCGCATCCGAAAAGTGCGACATTCGAGCAACACAGGTTCGGGGTTTTTGCGCATCTCCTCCGCCAGTTGCCGGATAGTCGAATATACCTCTATTATGTTGTTGCCATCAATGCTCACCCCGCGCATCCCATATCCAACGGCGCGGTCCACAAGACTTTCGCAGGCGTACTGTTCCGAAGGCCGAGTGCTTAGGCCATACCCGTTGTTTTCAATCAAAAAAATGACCGGGAGCTTCCAAACGGAAGCCACGTTGAGCGCCTCATGAAATTCGCCTTGACTTGTGGCACCCTCACCTGTAAAAGCCAACGATATGCGGCCCTCCTTCCTCAACTTGTGCGCCATCGCCACACCCGCCGCCAGCGAAAGTTGAGGCCCGAGGTGCGAAATCATGCCTACGATGTGGTGTTCCATCGCACCAAAATGAAAAGAACGGTCACGCCCTTTGGTGTAGCCGAGGCGCTTGCCCTGCCATTGGCAAAACAAACGGTCGAGCGGCATATCTCTCGCCGTGAACACGCCCAAGTTGCGGTGCATGGTGAAAATGGTCTCATCAGGCAAGAGCGCGCAAGCAGCACCAACCGAAATCGCCTCCTGCCCGATGCCACTAAACCATTTTGATATCCGCCCCTGCCGAAGCAGGTTGAGCATCTTTTCCTCGATGAGACGCGGTTTTACCAGTTGTTCATAAAGATGAAGCAAAGTCGCTTGTGACAGATTACCTTTGGAAAAAGACAGAGGCTCACTAGATTTGTTGGGCCGATGGGAGGTTTTGCGACGGGTGTGAGAGGTGCTCATGGCTGCGGTTTTATTTTATCAGGCTTAGTAGCGTTTTTCGACGAAGGCAGGGAAATGCCTTACCTTTCGGCATAATGTTTGGTGAAAATGCAAAGGCGTGCAATGATTTTTGGAAATCAAATTCATCAAGGAACAACCGCCAAAAAGAGGTCGCAAAAATCCGAAAACTCTTCAAAATCAGCCGTTCCCAAATTGCCTTCAAATTTTTTTTCAACTTTACATGAGCAGGCTTGGTAATAACAAACATGGTTATCTACATTTGCCTTGCCATTTGTGGCAAATTTTTTAATCGCGTGTTTTAATCCCGTAGTCTCGTGAGCGAAGTTTGTCGGACAGTTCCTGCGTCCGGCGTTTATTTCAGGAAACATCTTTCCTGATTTCTTCTCTCCACACATCACATTCCCTTTCCCGATTTGGCGAGCGCAACGCTCTCTAAGTGCTGCTGCGTATGCCTTGCAACCATTGTTTTTCGTGGTGGTAGTGGATGGCTATTTTGCTTCTACTTAACTCACCACCACATTCAGCATATAGTCGAGTCGTCAGTCATATTGGTCGGCTCTTCGAGGTTCAATTGAGTCAGATTTGATGCAAGCCCATGCGGCAATCAAAGTCTGGCTTTCGGTTTTTTCGACATTAAAACATTATTTTTTAAAAGCCGACAGAATATTTTCACTCGCTTCGGCGAGGCGGCTTAATCAACCAAATTTATTTTCTCATGAGAAAAGACTACACTCTTAACAAGATTTCCGCTACTGCCTTGCGGTGTTGTCTTTGTTGGTTATTGCTACCAACAGGACTGGCCTTGTTGCCATTCTCCGAAGCACACGCTAAGTTTTCGGATTATTCATCTGGGAACCCAGCCGCTTTTTCTTCGGGAAACAACGGCTCATATGCGGGAAATGGTGCTACAATCAATGCTCCGAAAGCATCGGATGGCATCGGCACAAGCTCTTGCATTACCATCAATTGCCCATCGTCAGTTACAATCAATACGAGTAACATGGGCACACTTGGCGACTGCGCGGGTCAGTTCGAATGGAACCACCCAATACCATCTTCGACATGCGGAGTCGTATCCTACTTAGTATCGTACCAGAACCCGGACGGGACGTACGACGGTCCTTACGACCTGTACCAGGTATACAGCGGGGGGATGTTCTCGTACGCGTCGCGGGACTTCGAGGTTGGGGAGTCCCTGGTTCGGTACTCGGTGGAGGACGGCAGCGGTGGCGTGGCGAAGTGCGAGTTCAAGGTTGTGGTGGTTGACGACGAGGCGCCGTATTTTTACGCGTGCCCCGGGGACGTGACGGTCTCGAACGACCCCGGGAAGTGCGGGGCGTACGTGAGCTGGGTCGTTCCCCACGCGGGCGACAACTGCGGTGTCGAGCGCATCAACCGCGTACAGGGCCCGGCACCGGGGAGTTTTTTGCTGATAGGGGGCAGTTACACGATAAGGTACAACGCGATAGACTATGAGGGCTACGTCACGCCGTGCGAGTGGAAGGTGACGGTGGCCGACCGGGAGCGTCCGGACATCGAGTGCCCGATGGGCCCGGTGTACCTCCCGACGAACGAGGGCTGCGCGCACCGGGTTCGTGGCAGCGACCTGAACGCGACGGCGACGGACAACTGCCAGGGGACGGTTCGTCTGGAGCACAGTTACGGGGTTCACTACCTTGAGGACAACCTGTACGACGCGGTGTTCGACCTGGGGATAACGAAGGTGACGTGGGTTGCGTCGGACTACGCCGGGAACACGTCGAGCTGCACGGTGACGCTGGTGGTGGTGGACAAGGAGGACCCGTCGGTGCAGTCGTGCCCGCCGAGCGTGACGCTTCCGAGCGACGCCGGGGATTGCGGGGCGGTTCACGCCTACGAGGCGCTGTTCTCGGACAACTGCGACGGGACGGGTCTGGCCGGCGCGCTGATAGAGGGTCTTCCCTCGGGCTCGCTGTTCCCGGTGGGGACGACGACGGTGGTGTGGCGGTACGTCGACGCGGCGGGCAACGACTTCGCGGAGTGTCTGTTCGCGGTGACGGTGGAGGACGTCGAGTACCCGACGATAGCGTGCCCGACGCCCATCGTGGTTGGGATAGACGGGAGCGTGAGCGGGGGCCTTGGGGGCTCCCCCCTGGCGAGCCCGGCGCTGGTCGCCAGCGGCCCGTGCGGGGTGACGCTTCGTTACGAGGCGCCGGTGGGGGAGGACAACTGCCCGAACGCGCTGACGGTGCTTCAGAGCGGCCTTGGGGGCGGCCCGAGCCACTACGCGTACGGTGGGATATACACGGAGACGTACAACGTTTACGACGCGAGCGGGAACGTGGCGACGTGCTCGTTCACGATACTGGTGGAGGACCCCGTCGAGCCGACGATAACCTGCTCGGAGAGCGTGACGGTGCCGACGGACCTTGGCGCTTGCCACGCGACGGTGAATTACTCGTACCCGTACCACGGGGACAACTGCCCGGGGTACTCGCTGACGCAGCTGGCGGGGCCGAACAGCGGCTCGGCGTTCCCGGTCGGGGGCCCGGTGACGGTTCGGTTCCGGGTGACGGACGACGCGGGCAACTCGGCGGAGTGCGAGTTCGCGGTGACGGTGGAGGACCGGGAGCGCCCGTTCATCGGGCAGTGCCCGCCGCCGGTCGTCTCGGCCACGTCGAGCGACGGGTCGGGGGACTGCCTCGGGGCGGTCCCGGACATGACGGGCGCCCTTTTGGCGACGGACAACTGCGGGGTGACTGGGGTGACGCAGTCGCCGCTGGCCGGCGCGTCCTTCGGCGGGTCGCACGGGTCGAAGCAGTCGGTGACGTTCGTGGTCACGGACGCGGCCGGGAACACCAGTTCCTGCCAGTCGAAGGTGACGCTCGCGGACGACGAGCCGCCGTCGGTTGACTGCTCTGGCCTGACGGCGACGCTTTACGCGACGCCGGGCTTTTGCGGTCACAAGGTGGTCCCCGGGGACGCGGTGAACCCGTCGTTCGCGGACAACTGCGGTGGGGCGAAGCGCCGGCACGACTTTTTGATGGCGCCGCACCTGTTCACGCTGGAGGGCGGGGTCCTTCCGGTGGGTCTGACGACGGTGTGGTGGGCGGTCACTGACGCCGCCGGGAACACGACGGGCTGCGCGGCGACGTACGAGGTGCTGGACACGGTGCCGCCGGTGTTTTTGAACTGCCCGGAGTCTGACGTGACGCTGTCGAGCGACCCCGGGAAGTGCGGGGCGTCGGTGTGGTGGCTGTCGCCGGTGGCGACGGACGACTGCGGCGCGACGGTGACGCGTGCGGGCGGCCCTGCGCCGGGCTCGTACCTCGAGGTTGACGAGCCTTACCTGATAGTCTACGAGGCCACGGACGCGAGCGGGAACGTCTCGACGTGCTCGTGGACGATAACGATACGGGACCGGGAGCGGCCGGACATCGAGTGCCCGCTGGGTCTTCAGGTGGTCGGGACGAACGACGGGTGCTCGCACCGGGTGTTCGGGGACTACCTGGACGCGACGGCGACGGACAACTGCCAGGCGACGGTCCGGCTGGGGCACTCCTACGGGACGCACTACCTGGACAACACGCTGTACGACGCGGTGTTCGATTTGGGGATAACGAAGGTGACGTGGACGGCGACGGACCATCACGGCAACACGGCGACGTGCGTGGTGAAGATAGTGGTGGTGGACGACGTCCCGCCGACGGTGAGGCTGTGCCCCGACGTCATCGAGGCTGACAGCGACCCGGGCGTATGCGGCGCGGAGGTTCACTACACGGTTCGTTTCCGCGACAACTGCGACAGCGACGAGCGGGCGTCGGAGGAGATGTACCTGAACCAGGGGCTGGAGTCCGGCTCGGTGTTCCCGGTGGGGACGACGGTGGTGGTCTGGCGGTACTACGACGCGGCGGGCAACGGCTTCGCCGAGTGCCTGTTCGAGGTGAGGGTGAGCGACGTGGAGGACCCGACGATAGCGTGCCCGACGGACATCGTGGTCGGGATTGACGGGAGCCTGAGCGGCGGTGTCGGCGGGGTCCCGCCGGCGAGCCCGGCGCTCGTCGCCAGCGGCCCCTGCGGCGTGACCCTTCGGTACACCCCGCCGGCGGGGGCGGACAACTGCCCCAACCCGCTGACGGTTCTGACCAGCGGCCTTGGCCACGGGCCGAACTACTACGGGTACGGCGGCGTGTACACCGAGGCGTACAAGGTGACGGACGCGAGCGGCAACACGGCGGCGTGCTCGTTCACGGTGACGGTGCTCGACCCGGTCGAGCCGACCATCACCTGCCCGTCGAACACGACGGTCGACAACAACGCCGGGCTGTGCGGCGCCTACGTGACCTACTCGTTCCCGTATTTTGGGGACAACTGCCCGGGCTACTCGCTGACCCTTCTGGAGGGGCCGAACAGCGGGGATCTCTTCGACGTCGGCGTCACGACGGTGGCGTTCGAGGTGAGCGACGACGCGGGCAACGCCGTGGCGTGCTCCTTCACCGTGACGGTGCTCGACGTGGAGAAGCCCGTCATCGCGACCTGCCCCGCCGACCGCGCGGTGCCGACCTCGTCGAACGGCGAGGGCGACTGCACGGGCTTGGTGCCCGACCTCGTCCCGGAGGTGGTGGCCGCCGACAACTGCGGCATCGCCGGCATCGCCCAAAGCCCGGCGGCCGGCACTTCTTTCGGCGCGGCGCACGGCGACAAGATATTCGTGACGATTGTCGTGACCGACATTTATGGCAACGTCGAGACCTGCAAGGTCAAGCTCACGCTGGTTGACGACGAAAACCCGACGATAGACTGCTCCGCCATCCCGACGCAGCTGGACAACACGCCGCAGTACTGCCACTACTTCGTGGCGGGCCTTGAGCTGAGCCCGGCCCACGACGACAACTGCGGCCCGGTCGTCCTGACCAACAGCCTGACGGGCAACCACACGCTCGGGGGCACGCCGCTCCCGGTCGGCTCGACGACGGTCGATTGGAAGGCGACGGACGCCGCCGGCAACATGGCGTCCTGCTCGGTGACCTACGTGGTGACCGACTCGGAGCCGCCGGTGGCGATGTGCCAGGGCGCCCAGATAGACGTGGTGCTCGACGGCGACGGGCTCGCGCAGCTGACGGTGGCGGGCGTGAACAACGACAGCTGGGACAACTGCGGCCCGCTGTCGCGCAAGGAGATCAGCCGCGGCGGCGCGTTCGGGCAGTTTGTCTACTTCTCCTGCGCCGACATATTCGCCCTCAACGGGCTGCTCGACGTGATACTGGAAGTGGAGGACCAACACGGCAACATCGCCCGCTGCACGACGCAGGTGGCGGTGCTCGACCTGACCCCCCCGGTCATCACCTGCCCCAACGGGGTGGAGACGGTGACGGACCCGGGCGTCTGCACGGCCATCGTCAACGGCATCGGCCTCCAGTACGCGTACGACAACTGCCCGGTGACGATAGCGTACGAGATATCCGGGGCGACCACAAAATCCGGCACCGGCGACGCCTCGGGCACGGTGTTCAACAAGGGCGTCTCCGTGGTGACGTACACAGTGGTGGACGAGAGCGGCAATTCCGCAGTTTGCTCCTTCGACGTGGAGGTGTACGACGAGGAGGCCCCGATCGTCGACTGCTCGAACATCGCCAACCTGGTTCGCCCGAACAACCCCGACCAGTGCTCCTACACGGTCGTCGGCATCGAGTTCGACCCGGCCTCGTTCTCCGACAACTGCCCCGGCGCGACGATTAAGAACAGCCACAACAGCTCGCCGAGCCTCGCCGGCGCCGAGTTCCCCGTCGGCACGACCACCGTCATCTGGACGGTGACCGACGCGAGCGGCAACACCGCGACCTGCTCGAGCAAAGTGAAAATCGAGGACGCGCAACTGCCGACCATCACCTGCCCGACGGCGGGCGCGACGGCGTTCGTGAACGACCCCGGGCAGTGCTCGAGAACGATTTTGAGCGGCATCCTCGACCCGGCGTTCGCTGACAACTGCCCCGGCGCGAGGATATCGCACGGCTACGTGACCGCGCCCAACCCGTGGACGCTCGCCGGGGCGACCTTCCCGGTCGGCAACACGGAAGTCTCCTGGACGGTGACGGACAAGGCCGGCAACACGGCCTCCTGCTCGATCGTCGTGTCGGTGACCGACGCCGAGGCGCCCAAGTTCGCCAACTGCCCGGTCTCGATGGTGATGGTGGGCAACGACGTCGACAAGTGCTCGGCGAAGCTCAACTGGTCCATCCCGGTGGCGACGGACAACTGCGGCATATCGTCCGTGGCCCAGACGGGCGGCCCGGCGAACGGCTCCGACGTTCCGGTGTCGCCCTCCCCGCTGACGGTGACGTACACGGCGACGGACGTGCACGGCAACACGGCGGCCTGCTCGTTCCAGGTGCTGGTGGTCGACACCCAGAAGCCGGAGTTCGACGCGGACATCACGATGCCCGCGGACATCACGGTGGAGTGCGACGCGATCCCGACGAGCTGCGTGTTCAAGGGCAACGGCCCGGGGCTGATATGCGCGCCGCTGGACAACGGCGACGTGAGCGACAACTGCACGGCGCCCGGGGACCTGGTCATAGGGTTCACCGAGACCAGCACGAAGTGCGCCGACCCCGCGCAGTGCTGCTTCTACAGCTACTCCATCACGCGGACGTGGACGGTGACGGACGCTGCGGGCAACGCGCGCGTGCACACGCAGGTCATCACGGTGGTCGACACCACCCCGCCGGTGGCCAAGTGCAAGAACGTCACGGCGACGCTAGACAAGTTCGGGGTCGCGACCGTCACGGGCGCGGGCATCAACGACGGCTCGACGGACAACTGCGCCGCGCCGCAACACCTGACGTATCAGGCCGTCCCGGGCACGCTCGGGTGCAACGACCTTGGGCCGAACGACGTGACGCTGGTCGTCACCGACCCGTGCGGCAACAGCGGGACGTGCACGGCCGTGGTGACGGTTGTCGAGGGCATCGGCAAGTGCGTCCCGGAGTACGACCTTGCGAGGTCGGTGAAGTGCGAGTGCCTGAACAACGCCACGACGCTCGACAACGGGCAGTTCCGGGAGGTCGTTCAGATATGGGCGCTGGCGGGGCAGACCTGGACGCTGACGGCGAACCAGGGGCTGTACTCGCCGAACAGCCCGGCGCCCCCCGCCTCCCCGGTGCCCCTTCCGGTGGGCACCGTCCTGGTGATGGGCAGCGCCGACGGCCTGGACAACAACGGCAACGGGGCGGTCGACGAGGCCGACGAGATGGTGTACTACACGCTTCGCGGCGTTCACGTCGACGGCGTGGGGTACACGATCACGGTGAAGAACGCGCAGGGCCAGTCCCTGACGATATCTAGCAAGTGCTACTACCCGACGCCGGTGTTCCTGAACCTCGACGACCCGTTCTGCCTGAGCACGCCGCCGTTCCAGATACAGGTGGGCGAGAACTACGGCGCCTCCGGCACGGTGACGTCGATCACGGTGAACGGGGTGGCGACGGGGACGTTCAACGCCGCGTCGCTGGGCATCGGCTCGCACAAGGTGGCGGCGACGTTCGACGCGGGGACGGCCACGCCGTTCATCCGGGTGAACGGCCAGGCGGTGAGCGGCAGCGAGTCGGCGGCGCTCGCCGACCCCGGCTGCCAGCAGATGATAATGAAGTTCGTGCAGGTGGTGGGCACGCCGGCCAGCGTGGTGTGCAACGACCTGCTGCACGTGTCGCTGGGCCCGGACTGCGTCAAGGCGCTGAGCCCGGACGACGTGCTGGAGGGCAGCTACTTCTGCTACGACGACTACAAGGTCGAGCTGGACAAGGTGCCGCCGTACGGCAACGGGCCGTGGGTGCCCGCCGTGCTGAACGCCGACGACATCGGCAAGACGTACGCCTACCGGGTGGTGCACCTGCTTGGCGGCAACGTGTGCTGGGGCAGCGTGAAGGTGGAGGACAAGCTCCCGCCGGCGGTGGCGTGCCCTGCGGACGTGTCGATACTGTGCACCCAGGACGAGGACAACCTGTCGCTGACGGGGGTGCCGACGTGGCAGGACTGCTCGGCGGCGAGCGCGTCGCGCCAGGACGACTACGTCCAGTACTCGTGCTCCGAGAACCCCGCGGTGCTGACGCGGGTGCTTCGGACGTGGGTGGTTACGGACGCGTGGGGGAACTCCTCGACGTGCCTCCAGGTCATAGACAAGCTTCGCGGCAAGGTATCCCAGGTGACGTTCCCGGCGGACGCCGAGTACGCCTGCGACGCCCTTCCGTCGAGCCTGGCCCCGGCGGTGACGGGCTGGCCGCGCGTCGGCGGCACGCCGATCACGACGGACGGCAGCGGCGCCTGCGGGCTGTCGGTGAGCTACACCGACGAGCAGGCGGCGGTGTGCCCCGGCTCTTACAAGATAATCAGGACGTGGAAGATAACGGACTGGTGCACGGGCGGGGCGCCGGAGAGCGTGACGCACGTGCAGTACGTCAAGGTGCTGGACGCGCCGCCGACGATAGACTTCTCGAACTTCGCGTACGACGCGGCGCACGGGTGGTACGTGATACCGGCGGCGAGCCAGCACAACGGGCAGTGCGTGGCCTCGGGCCCGCTGCCGCTGGCCGTCATAGACGGTGTGTGCAACGCGGTGACGCAGGTTAAGATCACCACGCCGGTCGGCGTGGTGCAGAACGGCGGTCTGATACCGGCGCCCGGGCTTGGCGTGGGGCAGCACAAGATAAAGTACTTCGTGGAGGACCAGTGCGGGAACATCACGGAGCGGACGATCACGGTGAGCGTGGAGGACGTGGCTCCGCCGTCGGTGGCGTGCACGCAGTTCACGCAGGTGGCGCTGGGCGCCTCGGGCAAGTCGCTGGTGAACGCCTCGACGTTCGACCAGGGGACGTGGGACAACTGCTGCCTGGACCGTTTCGAGGTCAGGCGGATGAGCGGCGCGTGCGACGGCTCGCCGGACGACTTCGGGCCGACGGTGGAGTTCTGCTGCTCGGACGTCGGGGACACGGTGACGGTGGTGTTCCGGGCGTGGGACTGCAACAAGAACCACAACGACTGCATGGTTCGGGTGCTGGTGGAGGACAAGATCAAGCCGGTGTGCGACGCGCCGGCGAGCGTGACGGTGTCGTGCGAGTCGTTCGACCCGAGCCTATGGGCGTACGGCTTCGCCACGGGCGCCGACAACTGCTGCCTGGACACGGTGACGGAGGCGCGGAACCTGTCGCTGTTCGACACGCTGTGCAACCGGGGGACGATCACGCGGACGTTCCGGGCGCTGGACTGCGCGGGCAACTCCGCGCAGTGCACGCAGCGGGTGACGGTGACGTACGAGCAGGACTACTGGGTGAGGTTCCCCAACGACGTCATCGTGACGCAGTGCGACGGGACGGGCAACTACGGCGCGCCGACGTTCGCCGGCGCCCAGGACTGCGAGCTGCTGGGCGTGTCGTTCGAGGATCAGGTGTTCACGGTGGTTCCGGACGCGTGCTTCAAGATAGAGCGGACGTGGACCATCATCAACTGGTGCACCTACAACCCGAACGGGGGGTGCGTGACGGTGCCGAACCCGGAGCCGAACGCGACGGCGAACTCGCCGCAGAACCTGACGGGCCCGACGGTTTCGCCGTGCGGCACGCCCGCCCCGTGGGCGCCGACGAGCGTGGCCATCGCCCCCGGCCAGGCGCCGACGAACTTCTGCACGTTCTGGTCCGCGACGGCGAACTGCTACCGGTACAAGCAGATCATCAAGATAATAGACAACCAGAAGCCCGTCTTCGCCTCGTGCCCGGCCTCCCCGGTTGAGTACTGCGACCTGTCGGCGAACGACCCGCTGCTGTGGAACCAGTCGTACTGGTGGGACGGGGTGTCGCACGACCTTTGCGAGGGCGACGCGCCGCTGAGCGTGACGGCGACGGACTCGTGCTCCGGCTCGAACGTGAGCGTCACGTTCCTGCTGTTCCTCGACCTTGACGGCGACGGGACGATGGAGACGGTGGTGTCGAGCAACAACCCGCCGGCCCCCGGCACGGTGAGCTACAACAACCTGAACACGCCGAACTACGCTGGCGGCACGCCGCGGGTGTTCGACGGCCGGCCGGTGCCGGCCGCGCAGACATACCGGTGGGCGGTGCACCAGTCGGTGTCTGGGACGAGCCGGACGGCGTCGGTGCAGTGGAAGACGCAGGCGCAGCTGCCGACGCCGGCCAACCCGCTGGGGCTGCCGGGCGTGGCCCCGCAGCTGCCCCACGGGACGCACAAGATAAAGTGGACGGTGAGCGACGGCTGCGGCAACGAGGAGACGTGCGAGTACACGTTCGTGGTGAGGGACTGCAAGGCCCCGACGGTGGTGTGCCTGCACGGGCTGTCGGCGAACATCATGCCGACGGGCATGCTCACGCTGTGGGCGTCCGACTTTTTGCAGTACGGCGAGGACAACTGCGCGCCGTCGAGCCTGTTGAGGTACGGCGTCCGCAAGGCCGGCCAGGGCACGGGCTTCCCGGTCGACGCGCAGGGCAACCCCGTCACGTCGGTGACGTTCACCTGCGCGGAGCTGGGCGAGCAGGCGGTGGAGCTGTGGGCGCAGGATCTGGCGGGCAACGCCGACTTCTGCCTGACGTACCTCGACGTGCAGGACAACGCGGGCAACTGCGTCCCGGGCGACAAGGCGACGGTGGCCGGCTGGCTGAAGACGGAGTCCGGCGCCGGGTTGGAGGACGCCTCGGTGCAGCTGGTGTCCGGCGCGTCGTCGCAGGCGTCGTCGAGCGACGCGCAGGGCGCGTACGCCTTCCCCAAGGCGGTCCCGCTGGGCGGCAGCTACACGGTGACGCCGACGAAGGACGACAACCCGCTCAACGGGGTGTCGACGTACGACCTGGTGCTCATCTCGCGGCACATCCTGGGCCTCGAGCCCCTGAGCAGCCCGTACAGGATGATAGCGGCGGACGCGAACAAGTCGGGCTCCATCACGACGTTCGACATCGTGGAGCTGCGCAAGCTGATACTGGGGCTGTACGACGAGCTGCCGAACAACACCTCCTGGAGGTTCGTGGACAAGTCGTTCGCGTTCCCCAACCCTGACAACCCCTTCCAGACGCAGTTCCCCGAGACGGTGTCCGCCGCCGACGTGCAGGGGCACCACCTGTCGGACGACTTCGTGGCGGTGAAGGTGGGCGACGTGAACGGCACGGCCATACCGAGCTCGCTGCACGCGGGCGACGACCGGTCGTCGGGCGCGCTGCTGTTCGACGTGGACGACCGCGAGTTGCGCGCGGGCGAGCTGGCGACCGTGACGTTCCGCGCCGCCGAGCGCGCGCAGGGCTGGCAGTTCACGCTGGGCCTGTCGGGCCTCGAGGTGGCCTCCATCGAGGAGGGCGAGCGGGTGAGGGCGTCGAACTTCGGCGTGTTCGCCGGCGCGCTGACCACGTCTGTTGACCTGCGCGAGCCCGAGGCGGGCGAGTTCTCGGTGACGTTCCGCGCCGCGAGGGCCGGCCGCCTGAGCGAGATGCTGGGCGTGTCGAGCCGCATCACGCGGGCGGAGGCCTACTCGCCGTCGGGCGACCGCATGGGGGTGGCGCTGCGCTTCCACGGCGCGGGCGGCCCCACCGTCGCCGGCGTCGGCTTCGAGCTGTACCAGAACCAGCCCAACCCGTTCGTGAACAAGACGGTCATCGGCTTCCACCTGCCGGAGGCAACGGACGCCACGCTGACGGTGTTCGACGAGAGCGGCCGCCTGCTGTTCACCCAGAAAGGCTCGTTCGCCAAGGGCCACAACGCCATCGCCGTCGACCGCGCCCTGCTGGGCCCCGGCGGCCTGATGTACTACAGGCTCGAGACCGCGACCGACTCGGAGACGAGGAAGATGATCCAGGCGAGGTAAGCGCCCGCAGGGGCGACGCTCCCGCAAAGGCGCCGCTTCCCGTCGGAACAACTCAAGCGCCCCGCCCGAGCATTCGGGCGGGGCGCCTTCGTTGGGGGAGGAGGGGCAGGGCAAACGCATCAAAACCGCACAAACCTCGGAGAGGTCAAATGTTGATAGAAACGCCCCATTTTCGCGGTGTTTACGGCCCCAGCGGGGTCGAATGTTGGTGACCTTTGCTGCGATAGACATTTGACCTCTCCGAGGTCGTGATAATTATCACAAAAACACACCATTTCTACCCATGTCAAACCTCTTCGAGGTCGGTTGTATTTTGATGCGTTTGCCCTAGGGGAGGAGGGGGGCTTGAGTTTTGGAAAGATGAAAAAAAAAGCCGATTGGGAACTTAATAAAGAACCACTTGTGTTGAAGCGAAATGTCGGCGAACTTTGCAGTACCCGACTCACTAAACCAATCACCAGCAATGGCAACTTTAACACTTATGGCCAACGAAACGGCACGAGCACGTCACAACCGTATCTTTGAGCGTGAGTTCTTCCCGCTCATGGATGCCGTTTATACTTTTGCTTATCGCTTAACCGGCGAAGCGGTGCAAGCAGAGGACCTCGTGCAGGAAGTTTATCTGAAAGCATGGCGCTTTGTGAGCCGCTATGAAGAAGGTACCAACGCCAAAGCATGGCTTTTCAGAATTTGCCGCAACGCTTTTATCAACGAGTATCGGAGCAAAAAAAGCCGCCCATACAAAGTTGACTATGAAGACATTGTTGTCTATCACAATGAAGACGACCCTGTCGCGCCACGCTATTTTGGCCTGCATGAGGAAATGGGCAACAAACTTATGGGCGATGAGGTGACCTTGGCCATCAATGCTTTGTCGCCAGCATTCCGCACTGTGGTGTTGCTGGACCTTGAAGATTTTACCTACGAGGAAATTGCGGCCATCCTTGAGATTCCGATTGGCACTGTTCGCTCGCGGTTGCACCGCGCTCGCAATGTGCTAGCGGAAAAATTGCGGGAATATGCCGAAGGGCAAGGCTATAATGTGCAAGATGACGAAAGTAATCAGGCAGATGTAGCCGCTTGATACACAAGGGGGTTTATCCAAGGTGGCTTAGCCATCCGAGATAAACCCTCATTTAATTTTATTCCTAAAAAATCACACTGTTCGCTCTTACAACTTTCCTGTATGTTTTTTCAACTTTACAGTTCACAAAACTAACATTTTCACAAGTCAACGTTTTTTTCACAAGAATGCACGGTTTTTGAATTGTGCCCACGCTCAAATTGAATTCGTTATGCAGTTCGTTAATTTTAAATGGCAATCAGTACATGGCAATCAACTGGGCGGCAACCAGTTGGCGGCGTACGGGTTGCCCGGCTACATATCGGTTCTTGAGAGCGTCAGCCATCTTGTGCGTAAAACGTTGGCACAAACCATTTTTAAGATGAAAAATCCTCGCAAGCAAAACAATGGCAACGCTGTCGGCACTGTGGTAAGAACCGGGATACCCTTCATTGCAGAAACAGATAATGATGGTGCCCTCCCGCGTTTCCCCGAACAACATCTATCCGAGAGCCCCTCACCACGGGAAATTCCTTTGCCTGAAGAAGAATCCTTCCGTACTTTCCTTAGCAGCAGGCTACCCAAACAAAAGGCCACTCAGGCCTTACGCGACAAAGTGCGAAGTACAATAGAGAAAAATGAAACTTTTTAATTGAGCCTGCACTTTCCTACCTTTCAATTCCTTTTTGCTTTTCCCACACATTTCGCCGGGGCAGATAAAATCGCTCCGGCGATTTTTTATGCCTTGATTTGTTGTGGTTTGTCGGATGACCGTGATGGATGTCCTTGTTGGCGGCGCGAGGTATGTCTGCCTCTAACCAAACACTTAATTTTAACTTCATATTGGCTTAACGCCCGCAACGCATCGTGCAGGGTACCTTTGTGCCAATAAAATCGTGAGAAAAGGCCGTGAAGGTCTACCCGCGCCAGAACATCCACAAGCCCATTCCACGCTCGGTCGCTCTTCATTCGCTCGGATTCTCTCCTTTTTTGCTTCAGGTTTCTATAGGAATGGGCTGCTTTCCTTGGCGCGGGAATTTTAAAACAAGTTTTTTGAAACATATCACTTGCAAAAAGCCTGAAGGCCTGTTCCTAAGGTTGTTAAGGCAGAGAAGACTATCAAAACACATTTGGAAAAACACTGCCCGACTTCAATGATGAAACGCGAACTTGATATTGTCGTTCTTTCGGACATTCACCTTGGCACTTACGGTTGCCATGCTCTTGAGTTGCACAACTACCTGAAGAGCATCGAGCCTCGTACCTTGATACTCAACGGCGACATTTTTGATATCTGGTATTTCAAGAAAAGTTATTTTCCCAAAGAACATCTCGAAGTGGTGCGCCGTATCATGAAGATGGCTGTAAACGGGACTAAGGTCTATTACCTAACTGGCAATCACGATGACTTGCTCCGCAAGTTCGGGGAGCTGTCGTTTGGCCTGTTTCACTTGCGCAACAAGCTGGTGTTTCAGGTGGATGGCAAGACGCACTGGGTGTTTCATGGGGATGTGTTCGACGCGAGTGTGCAACGTGCCCGCTGGCTTGCCAAACTCGGCGGAGAGGGCTACGATATGCTCATCCGAATCAATCGCACGATAAATGGGGTGCGCCGATTGTTTGGTTTTGCTCCCGTGTCGTTTTCTGCCAAAATCAAGAAAAGCGTGAAGGGCGCGGTAAAGTACATCAGCGATTTTGAGGACACGGCGATTGAGATTGCTTCTGAAAAGGACTACGACTGCGTTATCTGTGGTCATATCCATCAACCACAGATACGCGAGGTGGAGGCCACAAACGGAAAGAAAATCAAGTATTTGAACAGCGGCGATTGGGTGGAACATTTGACTGCCTTGGAATTTTCGGGCGGCGAATGGTCGCTTTACAAATACGACGAGGCCGAGTTTGAGGTGGTCAACCCACGTTTGAAGGTGGAAGAGCGAGAACCCAAAATCTATACCCTGCGCCGCGAGGAGGTAGTGCCTGAGCTGAACGGGATAGCGGCATTTGATGCGATTTAAAGGGTCATTAGGGGTCATTAAGAGTCATTAGGGGTCATTAGGGGTCATTAGGGGTCATTAGGGGGCATTAAGAGTCATTAGGGGGCATTATTGAAACTACTTCAATGATAGTAATTAGTCTCAATGACTGTCAATGACGATTTTTCGACAACCGGAGTGGACAGGTTACAGAACAATTGCGCTCCGGTTTGTTTTGATATTCATTCGCGCTGACTTCATACAACAGAGTTTATTTAGCCTGAAAAGGCCACGCGTGCATTCGCGTGGCTCTTTTTTTATCCCTACATTCGCCCCGTTCCAATTCTCGACGCTTGATACGAATTCTCATAACTGACGACCACGAACTGGTAGCCGAAAGGCTGAAACTCTTGCTGGGCAACGAGTCGGGTCTGCTCTGCGTCGCTCATGCCCGCAACGGGCAAGAAGCGCTTGATTATTTGGAAAAAGAAACCTGCGACGTGGTGTTGCTCGACATTGACATGCCAGTGCTGAATGGGTTGGATGCTTGTCTGGAAATGCAGCGCCGCTTCCCGGTGGTAAAAGTCATCGCGCTCACGATGTACAGCCAACCGAGTTTTATCCGCCAGATGATGAAAAATGGCGCCAGCGGCTTTATCGCGAAAAACACTTCCAAGCAAGAACTGGTGGAAGCCATCCAGACTGTATTGCGCGGCGAACGATACCTCAGCCGCTCGGCATCGCAGGTGTTGCTCGACGAGCTCCGGCAGCCGGAACGCCAGCCCACGGCTTTTATTCCCGAACTTACGAACCGCGAGCAGGAGGTGTTGCGCCTCATCTGCAAAGGCCAAACCACGGCAGAAATAGCGGCGGCATTGTTCGTCAGTCCATACACGCCTGAAACGCATCGGCGGCATTTGCTCTCCAAATTGGGTGTGCGCAACACAGCAGAATTGGTGCGGCTGGCATTGGAAAGGGGATTGGCGGATTGACTTTCCGATTAAGATTTTTTCCCCGCCCGTTTCGTACCTTTGCCAGACAAAACTTCCGGGCTTTTTCGCTGTTTCATTCTCCCGAAAAAATAACTTCTCGGATACCCTTCTCGTCATGCTCGAACTTCCCATCGTCGAAAATAAAACGGACGCAGCTTCCAAGCGTCAACGCCCCGACTGGCTCAAGGTGCGCCTGCCGATGGGCGAGAACTACCGCAACGTGCGCGGTATCGTGGACGAGTTCAAACTCCACACTATATGCCAAAGCGGGAGCTGCCCCAATATGGGTGAGTGTTGGGGGGCTGGCACCGCGACTTTTATGATTTTGGGCAATGTCTGCACCCGCTCTTGCTCCTTTTGTGCCGTCAAGACAGGCCGACCCACCGAATACGATGAGGATGAACCCCGCCGCGTGGCCGAAGCGATATGGCTCATGCAGGTGAAACACGCCGTCATCACCTCCGTCAATCGCGACGAGCTAAAAGACCGAGGCGCCGAAATCTGGTATCAGACCGTCAGGGCCGTGAAAGAACGCTGCCCCAAAACGACCATCGAAACGCTCATCCCTGACACGAAAGGCAACTGGGAGGCGCTGGAACGCATGATTTCGGCGGGGCAAGAGGTAGTGAGCCACAACATGGAAACTGTGCCGCGCCTCTATCGAAAAGTGCGCCCGCAAGCCAAGTACGAGCGCAGCCTCGAACAGATACGGCGCATCAAGCACCACGGCAAACGCACCAAAACTGGCATCATGGTCGGCCTCGGCGAAACACCCGAAGAAGTATATCAGACCATGGACGACCTCGTGGCGCACGGTTGCGATATTCTCACCATCGGCCAATATCTCCAACCCACCAAAATGCATTTGGAGGTGGCCGAGTTCATACACCCCGATTTATTCGCCGAATACAGGGAAATTGGCCTTCAAAAAGGCTTCAAGTATGTGGAGAGCGGGCCGCTGGTGCGGTCGAGCTATCATGCGGAGCGGCATGTTTTCTGAAAAAACAGGCCGTCAAAGAGGCGCCTTTATCGAACAACCGTGAACCGCTCCACCTCAAGACGCTTTTCCGATTGCACCCACAGCAGATAAAGGCCAGGTACGGGTTTTTCCAAAAAAACCTGTGCGCCTGCCACGCTGGTATTTTCAACCGAGTCTTTCCACACGGTGCGCCCCCCCATGTCCGTCACCCAGCATCTTGCCGTTGAGGGGGCATCGTGAACGGGCTGCATATTGCCGGGGCGTACCTCAAATTGGCCGTAATTGGGGTTGGGTACCACCTGCCAATTGTGCTCGGATGTGGTCGGTGTTGTCACGGTCGAATTGGCATCCACCCAGACGATGGTTTCGTTGGTGCAAATGGTGGAGACATCGTCGAAGGTGATGCAGGCGCGATTGAGTATCGTCTGCCCCGGCGACACAAAAGCATAAGGCTGCACGGAGAACAGGATATAGCCAATGGAGTTGGGGCCACCAGATGCGCTATCGGGCAAGTTGATATGCTCGAAGTACCAGCGGACCTCGCTTCCGCCCTCGCCTAACAATTGGAACTCGTGGCTGGCATCGAGGGTAAAAAACGAGTTCGGGTTGTAGCGCGGGTCGAGCGTGTCGCGTACCACCACATTGCGAGCGGTGTCGTTGCCAACATTTTGAAAACGAATAAGATACAACACCGGAGCATCTGCCGCGATGTCGTTGGGGGTTATCACCGGGTCGCCAATGACTTGTTTGTCATTTTGTGCGTGGAGTACATTAGCGACGGCAAACCCCACCCAGATGAGGGAGAAGAGACGAAGGCAAAGCATCTTTCGCAGAGCGTTTTGAGGCTCGTACGATTGTCGTTCGCGCAAGCCTCACGATTTGGTTGAAAAAAAGCAGCGAAAAGGGGGTGTCAGAAAGTCAAAGGGGCCATTCTTCATTTTACAGAACCCGAAGGTAGAAAAATTATCTTCGGCGCAATTATTTTTAACAAACTTGTCAAATGAACCTTCGCTGGCGCATTGCCCAATTTTTTGAAATTCGATGGTGGCAACGCTATCTTGGGAAACACGACAAATCGGCCTATTTGGATTGGAAACGCCATTATTGGCAGTCTTTTTTGGAAAAAAGCGGGCTTGTTGTTCCTCCCAACGCCGTCGTGCTTGATGTCGGCTGCGGCCCTGCGGGCATCTTCATGGTACTCGATTCCCGGACGGTGGACGCGCTCGACCCGCTGCTTGCTCGTTACGAAAAAAAACTCTCGCATTTCCGACGAGCCGACTATCCGCGGGTGCGCTTTTTCGATGCGCCGCTCGAAACATTCTTTCCCGAAAAACAATACGACTTCGTTCTTTGCCTCAACGCGCTCAATCACGTCGCCGACTTGCCACGTTGTCTCGAACGGCTGGCCGCGCTTGTCAAACCAAACGGTATTCTCGCGCTTTCCATTGACGCTCACCATCACGCATGGCTCAAACATCTCTTTCGCCTCGTGCCTGCTGACGTTTTGCACCCTCACCAATACGACTTGGCGGAATACCGCGCCATGCTCGAACGTCAGGGGTTCATTATCAAACAGACGTTGCTGGTGAAAAAAGGGTTGGTTTTTGATTATCAGTTGCTCGTGGCGGAAAATTCATAACATTGCGCTTATATTTCTTCAAAGCTCAACCTCTCGATATTCTCAACGCTTTCAACTGCTCCACTCATCATGACTTACTTCTGGATACTTTGGGGCTTCGTCGCCGTCATCGCCCTCGTGGTGCTCTACTTCTTCTTCATCGGTCTGGCCGACGGCTCGGTCTCTGCCACCAATATGGGCCTGTGGATGGCAATGTTGGGCGTGGTGGCCGCAATTTTGTTGGGCAGCTTGTGGCTCAAATCGCAGGAGCGTCTCGGCTTGGCCAAAGGCGTGTTATACATCCTCGCCGTGCCGGGATTTTTGTACCTGTTGTTCCTGTTGCTTGTAATCATCGGCAAGCCGAGGTGGAACTGAGATACTTAGAACCTGTATTAAAACCATCCGAGACCCAGCGTTGAATAAGCTTGGCATGACCGCTCATGGGAATTATACTTTATTATTGCTCCCAAAGCGGTCATGCCACACCTACTCACTCAATGGAGTTTTAAAACAGCTTCTTAGACATTTATTCAGTGCTGATTTCAAAACACCGCCTGAATAGCACACGTTTTCGGCGATTTGCCTCAACCCCTCATTCGCATGAGCTATTTCCCACACGTTCCTTACTTTCTGAATAATTGGTAGTGCAACAACCCCAATGCGATAAAAAAACCTGCGACGATATACCACACGGCTCGTTGAGGGTCGGTAGGAATCGCCAAAACACAGACAACAAGGAACACGCCAAGCCAGACCCAAACCTGTTTGCGCATAAGGGAGTCATCAAAATCCGATGGTGGCACATGAAGTTGGCTCTCGCGTGGCGACCACGGGACAAGCCTTCGATATTCCCACACTAACAAGTAAGTAGTTGCCAGAAACATCAAGAATGTCACCACTGGCGTGCCTTTGAAGCCTACCGACCAAGTGACGAGCCACACATTGATGATGATGGGATAAAACAACATCGCGCCCAATGCCGCGAACCGCTGCGTCATGAGCAGCAAGGCAGCCACCATTTGGCCCCAGCCGAGAAAATTCCAGTAAAACCCCGTTTGGTACATCACCTCGAAATAGTAACCCACCGGATTGCTGACCGGGATGAGGGTGAACCGTTCGCCCAATATCTTCGGCACGGAAGCAAACACAAACGCGCTGCCAATCAAATAGCGCAGATAGATGGTGAAAAGTTGGACGACACGAAACCGTTTGAGGCGTTCGATGAAGTTGACGAGCAAGTTCAGTATTTTCATGTTCAAAACTTTCCCGGAAAAACGGAAGCTGCTGTTTCGCTCCTGTTTTTTTCGGACAAACCCAATTCAGCTTCCGATAAGCACCTCTCGTGCGCAAAATGTTATGATTAAGCGGGTGATACTTTTGGTATAGGTGCTGATTTCAAACAAAAAATACATAGATATTAAGTTTGTGTAAAATTTTTATTGCCTCAAAATCACTACCAATCAATCGGCCATCTATCTTTACCTCGTCATTTTTAATCTGGATTTTCACATTTTCTCACCAAATCTCACTTTTTGTATGAAGCGACTACTCACAACCTTATGGTTGGTGCTCGCAGCTGTCACCATGACACTTGCACAGCGCGCCATCACTGGCACCGTCACCGGCGATGATGGCGAACCACTCATCGGCGCCACTGTTCGCGCCAAAGATGCCCCAGTCGGCACTCTGACGGATGGTTCCGGGCGTTTTGCCATCAACGTTCCGAACGAAACCACCACCCTTGTTTTCACCTACACAGGCTACAACGCTCAGGAGGTGCCCCTCGGGACCTCCAATGTGGTGGATGTGCTGATGATTTCAGGACTTGCACTGGAAGAAACCGTCGTCACGGCATTGGGCGTGACCCGCGAAAAAAAATCGCTGGCTTATTCCGTGCAACAATTGGAAGGCGACCAACTCCTCCAAGCCCGTGACCCCAACCTTGTGAACTCTCTTTCCGGCAAAATCGCTGGTGTCAACGTTATTAGCTCATCGGGCAACGTGGGTTCCTCCTCGCGTATCGTGATTCGTGGCAACACCTCTATCGGCAATGACAACCAACCCTTGTTTGTGGTGAACGGCATTCCGATGGACAACCGCAGCCCGAGCTCAGGCAACTCGCAGTACGGCGGGGTTGACTTCGGCAACGCCATTCAGGACATCAATCCCGACGACATCGAGAGCATCTCAGTGCTGAAAGGCCCGAACGCAGCGGCACTTTACGGCGCGCGTGGTGCCAATGGTGTGGTGATGATAACCACCAAGACAGGCAAAACGGCCAAAAAGGGCTTGGGTGTTTCTTACACAGGCGACATTGGTTTCTCCAACCCA
Organism: Saprospiraceae bacterium; assembly: GCA_026129545.1. Classification (NCBI taxonomy): domain Bacteria; kingdom Pseudomonadati; phylum Bacteroidota; class Saprospiria; order Saprospirales; family Saprospiraceae; species Saprospiraceae bacterium. Next base: position 69,998 of record JAHCHX010000006.1, on the reverse strand, counting down.
TTCCGTCTGCCCAAGTATCAGAACAAATTCGGACAAGGCCTTGGGCTACAATTTAGCTATGTGGATGGCACCGGCAACGGCCTGTACGATGGTTTCGACGAAAGCTGGGGGCCATCGTTCGACCCCAACATCAGCCAAAACGACGGCGTTGACAACGACGGCAACGGATTGGTGGACGAACCGGGCGAAGGGCAGTTCTTCGACCAATTCACCGGGAAACAACAGCCTTGGGTCGCCCGGCCCGACAACGTGCGGAACATCTTCGAGACAGGCATCGCATTCACGAACAGCGTCGCCATCACCGCCGCTGGCGACAAATCGCACGGGCGTTTTTCGTTTACCAATTTCGACCAAAAAGGCATGGTGCCCAACACAGATTTGAAGCGCAACATCTTCAACCTCGGGTTTGGGATGCAACTCAACGAGAAAATCTCTCTCGACGGCAACGCCACCTACACGGCGCTCCGCTCCGACAACCGTCCGGGCATCGGATACGCCGGCGACAACGTCCTGCAACAAACCATCTGGGTGGGTCGGCAGGTGGACTGGGACTATCTCCGTGCCAACTACAACAACCGCGACGAGTTTGGTAGAGTCGTGAACTGGAACCACAACTATCAGAACAACCCCTATTTCACACTCTACAACAACACCAAACCGCAGCGCCGCGACCGCACCAACGGCTTCATCGCGTTGAACTACCAGATACTCCCCTGGCTCAAAGCAATGGGCCGTGTAGGCACGGACTACTATAATGACAATCGGGAAATCCGCTACGAAAAGGAAACCACCGACTACCCGAACGGGTATTTCCAGACACTCAACTATGTGTTTCAGGAGACCAATACCGACTTCCTGCTCACCGCAGACAAGTATTTCTCCGATGCCTTCTCCATCACCGCGACGGTGGGCGCCGTGCGCCGCGAAGGGCGATTTAGCTCCAACACCACCACTGCCAACGCACTGGTGGTGCCGGGCCTGTTCAACTTCTCCAACGCCGACGGCGACGTGAACGTGAGCCAGCGCCTCGAACGCCTCCGCGTCAATTCACTATTGGGCAACATCTCTTTCGGCTTCTTCAACTTCATCTACCTTGATGTGGCAGGTCGAAACGACTGGTCGTCCACACTGCCCGCCGCCAACCGCAGCTATTTCTACCCTTCCACCAACCTTAGCCTTGTATTGTCGGAAAAACTGCGCATACCCGGCATCAATTACCTGAAACTGCGCGGGGGCTTTGCCGAAGCGGGCAAAGACACCGACCCTTACCGACTGTTGCCGACGTTCGCTCCCAATGCACCCTGGGGCGGGGTGCCATCCTACACCGTGCCCAATTCTTTGCCCAACAACAACTTAAAGCCCGAAAAAGCAAGGTCAATAGAGGCCGGTTTGGAATTGGCAGCCTTCAAAAACCGCCTGCGCTTGGATGTGACATACTACAACACGGACAACATCAACCAAATTATTGGTTTGAACGCATCCTCGACCACCGGTTTCTCCAGCCGTGTCACCAATGCAGGCACCATTAACAATAAAGGTGTGGAAGTGCAATTTGGCATCACTCCCATCAAAAGCAGAAACTTTACTTGGGACATTGACATCAACTGGGCGAAAAACACCTCATTGGTCAAAGACCTCGAAGTGGATGGAGAACGAGTGGACGAAATCACACTCAACACCAACTGGGGGCTTCGACTCGTGGCCCGTGAAGGCGAGCCTTACGGCGTGCTGGTGGGCCGTCGCGTGAAACGTGCTCCCGACGGTCAGCTCATCGTGAACCCCAATACTGGCAGACCAATGCTCGACGTGGATGCCAACGGCAACAACACCAACTTCGTGCTGGGCACCATCACACCCGATTGGGTAGGCGGCATCCGCAACTCATTTACTTGGAAAGGCCTCACGCTGAGCGGCTTGATAGATATGCGCCAAGGCTCCGACCTATTCTCCGTGACCTACATCTTTGGGCGCTACGCAGGCGTGCTGGAAGAATCGCTCGAAGGACGCAACACCTTGGATGAAATCAAGAACGGATACAACTTCGGCGGTGTGGTGGACAACGGCGACGGCACGTTCAAGCCCAACGAAAAACTGCAAAGCGCCGAGCAATGGAACGCAGACTTCTACAGCTTCCGCCACGACCGCGGCGTGTTTGATGCCTCGTTCATCAAACTCCGCGAACTGACGCTGGCCTACGACCTGCCGAAAGCCTGGTTCCAAAACACCTTCATCGGTGGGCTAAGGATAGCCGCTTATGGTCGCAACCTCGCATTGCTCAAGTCCAACGTGCCGCACATTGACCCCGAAACAGCGTTCGACAACAGCACGGCTATGCAAGGCATCGAGTTCGGACAGCTGCCGTCGGCGCGGACTTACGGCCTGACCATCAACGCCAACTTCTAAAACCCCACCTCCTTTTTTCACAAAAAAATTCACACGACATGAAAAATATAAAAATCTGGTTGATGCTCGCAGTCATCGTGCTTTCCAGCGGCTGCGACAAAGACTTTGATGCCATCAATACCAACCCAAACCTCCCTGAAAACGTGCCCCTCACCAATGTCCTGATTTCGGGCATCTCGCAAGGCGTGCGCCGCACGCACGGTGCCAGTATGAACATGACCTACGCCGGGCTATGGGCACAGCATTACGCCAAAATCCAGTACATTGACGAGGACTACTACGATTTCCGGCCTGATGCTTTCGATGCTCACTGGCAAGGGCTGTACACAGGCCCGCTCGCCGACTTGCAAGCCATTCTCGACAGAGCGCCCAACCCGAGCAATATGTACGCGGCAGCACTGACGATGAAGTGCTACTACTTTTCCATTATCACCGACATGTGGGGCAACGTGCCCTACACGGAGGCACTCAATTTGGAAAGAGCCGTGAAGCCCAAGTACGACACACAAGCCGACATCTACGCTGGCTTGGTAGCGGATCTGAAAACGGCTGCCAATATGTTCGGCCAATCTGATGCACTCGGAGTGGGCGACATCATATACGGGGGCGACACGGGAAAATGGAAAAAATTCGCCAACTCCCTTCGCGCACGCCTGCTTAACCGCGCCAAGCACAAAAACGCTGCCTTCGCCACCGAGCTGCAAGCACTGCTCAACAACCCCGCCGACTTGATTGCCAGCAACAGCGAAAACGCCCGCATCACCTACCCAGATGCCACCGTCAACTCAAACCCCATATACTCGAACAAGTACAACGATGGCCGCAACGACCACGCCGTGTCAAAAACACTCGTTGACCTAATGGCGACCGACCCGCGCCTGCCAGTATATGCAGAAGTCAACAACGCTGGCATTTATGTCGGGCAACCCAATGGCACCGTCGAGCCCAATCCATTCTCGGCAGTGTCCTCAATCGGGAAAGCCTTCCGCGACAACCCGGCAGCACCATCTTGGCTGATGACCTACTCGGAAGTCCTGTTCATCATCGCAGAGGCCAAAAATGACAAGCAGGCCTACTTGGATGCCATCGCTGCCTCCTGTGCGCAGCATGGCATCACCGCCGATTCCGATTTTCTTAATGCAGCGGGTGCCCAATATGACACAGACCCACTACCCGCGGTCATCACCCAAAAATGGATTGCGCTGTTTGGGAATGGCTGTGAGGCGTATTCAGAATTCCGCCGCACCGGCTTCCCCTCCACCGTCGTAGAGGTGCCGGGCAGCATCCACCCCGGCAAAGGCGTGCCACGTCGCTTTGGCTATCCTGTCAGCGAAACGGGCAACAACAAAGCCAACCTTGAAAGCGCCATCCAAGCCCAAAACATTGACAACACCGGGCTTTTTGGCAATAAAATGTGGTGGGCGCTGTAAAATAGGCTTGTTGCGGTGGAGGGCTTTGAGTGAAGGGGATTGTCATTTTTTCGACTGGCAAGGCAAATTTTGCAGTCGAAATCAGGCATATTCGGCGAAAAATTTGACGAAGCCAGTCGGAAAAAGAGCTTTCCCTTCGCCAAAGGCCTCCACCGCAACAAGTCTAAAGATACGCGAGCGAACAAAAACGGCCCGAGAGATACTCCTCAGCCGCTCATTGGTTGCCTCGGTTTCGACTTCAGTCTTTGATGCGCGTGTGAAAAACGCCGTTTGAAAAAACGATGCTGTCGGGGGCGTTCCAAGCGCCCGGTAAGTCCTTGCGTCGCCAGAGAATCATGTTGAATTTCCCTTTGATTTCCGTCGTGTTCTCATTGTAGTCGGTTATCTCCAAATAGCTGGTTGAGTCGTTATCGGCAATCTTGTAGAAATCGTAAAGCTGGTCGTCGTAGCCGTTCGCGTACAAAGCCCCAACCAATGAATCATCGGGTGGTTGATTGCTCGTAAGAGTCAACTTGTATATTCCAATTTCAGTTGGAACTTTGTAAAAGCCAAGGGTCTCGAGCCATATGCCTTGTTCATCAAATACGTCAACGATGATTTCAATTTTTGATTCCGCAAAATTGCTCTCAGGTGCTTTGATCTTTCCACTCCAATTGCTGCTGTTTTTTAAAGCCGATATTTCGCCCCAGTACCGACTTTCTCCCTCTTTATCACAAGAAAGTAATGCAAGGGTAATGGCGAGAAAAGTAGCATAAACTTTTGTGTACGACATGGCTTTAAGGGAGTTTAGTGAGCAATGGTTACTTTTTTCACTTGGGTTTTAGCGCCGGAGGTCGCCCTAAGCAGGTAAGTGCCAGTTGGGAAATCTGATGTTGGGGGGACAAGCTGTGTTTTTCATAAATCGGAAAGATTGAACTTGGTGAAAGATATTGAGTGAGGAATTTGCCTTGACGAGGGATTAAAAATTACGATGCTCTAAAAGTACGCATCTTCTTTTTATTGTGGGCGTGTTTTTTGGGTATTAACGTTTGGCCTTTTTCGCCCTGCTTGGTGTTTTGAATGCGCGGGAGCGCAAGACCCGCGCGCGATATGAAGAGCACACACCCCCAATGTCCGAAATCGAACGCTCTTGTTCGGTTTCGGGCATTTTTATTTTGGCCAAATGCTGTGCTAAGTTCTGATTGTCAATAAATTGGGATAGCGGCACAGGGATTGGGTGTTTGACATTTTTCCAAAGACAAAAACCTAAGCATAATATGCTTTCGACCTATCTAAAACTTGCCCTTCGCAACCTTTCCAACAACCGGCTCTACTCGGCCATCAATATTCTCGGTCTGGCCGTAGGCATCGCCGCGTGTCTGCTCATTTTTCGCATCGTACACTACGAGCTGAGTTTCAACAAACACTTCCGTCACTACGACCGCATCGTGCGCGTGGTGACGGAAGTGCACAGCCCCACCGAAGGCACTGGCTACACGACGGGCATCCCCATCCCGGCTATGGATGCCATCCAAACCACGGTGCCACAATTCGAGCAATATGCACGCATCAAGGAAATCTGGCCCACCATCACCGTGCCGGATGCAACGGGCGGCACGACCACCCGCAAATTCAACACGGACGACCAACACGAATTGGGCATTTTCGCGGAGCCTGCTTTTTTCAAAATTTTTGATTGGCAGTGGTTGGCTGGCGACCCCGAAACGGCGCTCGACGAGCCCGGCTATGTGGTGCTGACGCAGAAAATGGCGGAAAAATGCTTCGACACTTGGCAGGCCGCACTCGGCAAAACACTCCTCATGGACAACGCCGTGCTGCTCACGGTGAAGGGCGTGGTGGCCAACGCGCCCGACAACACCAACTTCCCCTTCCATTTGATGGCATCGTACGAAACCCTGAAAAAGAACACGAACAGGTACTTCTACGGCAATGATTGGGGCAGCACCAGCAGCAACGACCAAGTCTTCGCCTTGCTGCACGACGCAGGGCAGTTGGCGGCAGCTGGCGAAGTGTTGGCCACCGTCGGTCAAGCAGAGTACAAAAAGGAGAACCCCAATTTTAGCAAGAAGCATCGGCTGCAACGGCTCGCCGACCTGCACTACGACGACCGTTTTGGCATCAACGGCAGCCATGTCATCAGCAAAAGCCGCCTATGGGTGCTGTCGCTGGTGGGGGTGCTGATTCTCGTCATGGCCTGTTTCAATTTTATCAATTTGGCAACGGCCTTAGCTGCGCGACGGGCGAGAGAGGTGGGTGTGCGCAAAACACTCGGCGGCAATCACAGCCAATTAGTGCGGCAGTTCATGGGCGAGACCACGCTGATTGTGTTCATCGCGGTGGCGTTGGGAGCGGTGTTGGCATCCTTGTCGGTGCCGATGCTGAAGCATATTTCGGAAGTGCCGTCCTCGCAGCCGTTCTTTTCCAATCTGGCGGTCTGGGCTTTCCTTGCGGTAGTGTTGGTCGTGGTGAGTTTTTGCTCTGGATTTTATCCCGCATTGGTGTTGGCTGGCTTCAACCCCATCAAAGCCCTGAAAAACAACACCAATCCCAGTGGAGCTGGTGGCGGCTCCCTCCGCAAATCATTGGTCGTATTGCAGTTCGCCATCGCACAGGCATTGATTATCGGCACGCTCGTCACCATTAGCCAATTGGACTACATCCGCAAGATGGATTTGGGCTTCCAGCCGGACTTGGTCTATACCGTCCAAGTGGACAACGACTCCATCAGCAGACCGCGTTTTGAGACTTTCAAACAAAAACTGCTGCAACTGCCCGGCGTGGAGTCGGTGAGCCTCGGCAACGACCCGCCCGCTTCCAGCAACTATTGGCAAAGCAATTTCGCCTTGGGGCGAGGCGCGGACGACGCGCTGTTCAACACTTCGATAAAATACTGCGACCCCGACTATTTCAAGACTTATAGCCTGCAACTGGAAACCGGGCGCATTCTTCAGCCCAGCGACACCATGCGGGAAGTGGTGGTCAATCAGACCCTGCTGCGAAAACTCGGCATACAGGATGCCAACGAGGTGTTGGGCAAGGAACTCCGCCTCGGCGGAAGCAAGTGGCTGGAGGTGGTGGGTGTGGTGAAAGATTTCAATTCGCACTCGCTGCACCAAACGCTGGAACCCATCGTGATGCTTACCCGCAAGGAATTCTACAACGTGGCGGGGGCAAAAATCCGCCCCGAAAACATGACTGCCACCGTCGCCGCCATCCAAAAAACGTTCGATGAGACCTTCCCCGAACAAGTGTACGACGGAGCCTTTCTGGACGAGTCCATAGCCGATTTTTATCGCAGTGAGCAACGTTTTTCCTTGACGTGCAAGGGCTTCGCGGTGCTGGCGATTTTCATCTCTTGTTTGGGCTTGTTTGGGCTGGCCTCGCTGATAGCCGTGCAAAAGACCAAGGAAATCGGCATTCGCAAGGTGCTGGGCGCGTCGGTCGGTTCGGTGGTAGGGCTGCTGAGCCGCGACTTTTTGCTCTTGGTGCTGGTCGCTTTTGTCGTGGCCGCGCCAGTAGCTTGGTGGGGCATGAGCAGCTGGCTGCAGGATTTTGCGTTTCGGGTGAGCATCGGGTGGGGCTTGTTTGCCATCACGGGCGTTTTGGCGCTGATGGTGGCGATGGTGGCCATCAGTTTTCAAGCGTTGCGGGCGGCACTGGTCAACCCCGTGGAATCGCTGCGCAGCGAGTGAGGATGGTTTTTCTGCCTTTGTTGATCTCCTCTCACCGACACGCGCCCGCAACCAGCCTCACATCGTGGGCGGATTGTAATCGTCCTCGTCAAAAAAGACATTGACCTGCTGCACGCCGGGAGTCTGGCGGAGAGCGCGTACCATCTCCTCTGTTTTTCGCGCATCGCGGAGCGTGATGTGGTAGTTGCTCTCTGTGAGGTCTTCGAGTCCGATGTTTTTCAAACTGACCAATTTCAGACTTCGGCAAAAACGGGCGAGGGGTTGCGAAAGGTCATTTTGCTCGGACGAGTGGTGAATGATTTGCAATAAAAAATGTCTCCGGCGGGGCGCGCCAAAATGCGTGAACGTGAGCGCAATCACCACCAAACCTGCCATCAAAGTACCCGAAATGGCTACCGCGCTTAGCCCTACCCCACAGGCCATGCCGAGCGCGAGCGACAAGAAGATGAACACCAAGTCCATCGTGTCGCGGATGGCGGTGCGAAAGCGTATGATGGACATGGCACCCACCAGCCCAAAAGCCCGCGCAATGTTGTTGCCGATTACCATGACCACAATAGCCGCTATAATGCTCAAGAGCACCAACGAATTGACGAACGTGACCGAGTAGGACGGCCCCCTGTATGTGAGCCGATACACTATCGAGAGCAGCAGCCCGCAAATCAGCGACACCAACAGATTGGCCAACACGTCGGTGGACGAGGTGGGGAACACGGACAGGTTTTGATATACTTCAATCATCGTTTAGGACGAGGGAGGCGATTTGCGATTTACGATTTGCGATTTACGATTTGCGATTTACGATTTGCGATTTGCGATTTGCGATTTACGATTTGCGATTTGCGATTTACGATTTACGATTTGCGATTTACGATTTGCGATTTGCGATTTGCGATTTACGATTTGCGATTTACGATTTACGATTTACGATTTGCGATTTGCGATTTGCGATTTACGATTTTGCGATTTTGCGATTTACGATTTGCGATTTGCGATTTTACAAAAATGCGCTTTTGGCGAAAGCATCGTTGAAGCGACTGGGCTTGATGAATGGGTTGGCGTTGATAGCTCCCACATATTTGGAGGCCGGTTCCTTGCGCAGTTGAAAATCCTCCAACATGGGTTTTATCCAAGCAGGGCAATAGCGGTTGAATTTTACTTCCATGATGAAAAAGCCGGGAAAGGCAAACTGTGTCCCCGATTCGTGAAACAACTTTTCCACCGAGGGATAGGCAACGCTGCGCAGGTGCAAATCGAACGTAAGCCGGAAGTCGTTTTCCGGGTTGAAATGAATGCCGAGGTATGGCTCACGCTCGTAAATCACATTCACTACTGGGCGCAGGTTGCGGCTCAAAATCTGGTAAAAAAAACGGCGGGCATTGTCCGGGTCGCTCAGCACATCGTGAAGCCCATCGAGCGGCTGCCTTTTGAATAGCTGCAACACGGCTCGGTAAGGCGCTTCGCAACGGTTTTTCAGGATGGGGCTTTCGTACTTGCGCTTTATTTCCATGAAAACACGACTCGACGCATCGCCCCGGTTGTAGCCCCGCAGCCGCACTTTCATGCGGTGGGCCACGCCATCCACTTTGGTGTGGTACATCTCAAAACCCGGCGTGTCGAAGTAAATGCTGCGCACCGTGTACCGCCCATCCGGCTGCATGGCGGCAAAGCCATCGGGACGCAGAAAAGGCAACACCGCGCCACGCAGCGACTCGTATTGCTCGACCGGGACTAAGTATTTGAATTCGTAACGCATCTTACCATTTGAATTTCAATATCCGCCGCAGATACGCTCGCTGATTGATTTTTCCGAAATCAACGCGGCACAACGCGGAGACACCCGTGCTCAATCGGGTCTGAAGACTGTCAGGCTTTACAATGGCCGTCAGGACGGAGACTTGCCGATTGTCGAGCACCTCCACTCTGTTTCCCTTATAAAGCAGCTGAGCCGTGTAGCTGCGCTGCGTCTGCACGTCGGTCACGGTGAGCGTGGCCTGAGCATTGAGATAGGGCAAATACTCGGTCTTCACGGGGATTTGCACCACATATTCGCCCGCCTCCTCCACGATGAGCTGCTCGTCGGGGGGCAGGTTCACCGGCACTACCCAACCGGAAAAAGGCGAGCGCAACACAAAGGCCAAGCCTTTCCGGCGCAGTATGTCCAAACGATTGCGCAGGCCGCGCAATTGCGCCTGCGTGACCCCCACTTGCTCGACCTTGATGCCCGTTCGCATATTTTCCAGATACTGACGGGCTATTTCGACCTGTATTCGGGCCAAATTATAGGCGTTTTCCGCCTCTTGATATTCGATGAACGCGATGAGTTGTTGTTCCCAAAGCGGTTTTTTTATGTTGAATATCTTCTCTTTCTGCACCAAGTCTTGCTCGGCAAAATGCAGGCGTCTTTCGGCCTCCTCCACAATAGGCGGCTTTTCGCCGGTGGTATCGGATTGCAGCTGCGCCCCGTACAGGGCGAGTTGCGCCTCTATTTGCTGAATTTCCTCGCTTTGCCGAATGGAATACATCCGCACGACGGTGTCGCCGGCGGCGATGAATCGTTGGGGAGGCAGGTCGAAACGCAAGCCCGCGATGTCGCCTTGGTCAAATTGGTAGGCATCAATCTGGTGGGTCGCTCCGATGCGATGGTCGCGGACGATAGAAGTGATGCGCCCCGTGCGGTCTTGCAGCACTACCCACTCGCGGGCGGGATGGACACGCCCGATGCTCTCCGCCGTGAAGGGGATTTCGATAGGCAGCCAAAGCGCGGCCATTAAAACGCCGATAATGATTAACCCGCCAAGCAGCCGTTTCAAATCGCTGAAAGATGTGGTTGAAAAGTTAGGAAACAGAGGAGCCTTGCCGCGCCTTTTCGCTTGCCAACACCGCTGCCAACGTTGGGTTCAGATGCTCGACTGAATGACAGCGCGCAATCACATTGAACACCGGCGGCAGCCCGCGCTACGATACGAGGTTTGCGGTTGGAGGGTTGCGGCAAGGCAGCCCCATAGCGAACGCAAGGTTACGGAGGAGATTGGCAATACTCGAATAACAAGCGCACGAAATCCTTCACCTACTTCTTTACACTTATCGAACGGGTAGGCCGTTGGCCTGCTTTCAGGAAATAAATCCCGTCGGGCAAGACCGTCAAATCAAGCGTGAGAGAGGTGCTCGATGCGTCGGCATCCGAAAAAAACACCTGCTTGCCTGTCGCGTCAGTCACTCTGAGCAGCCCCAATGGCTGGTCGGAACGGAGGGTGACATGGCCGGAGGTGGGGTTGGGGAAAATGCGCAGCGAGGCATCCGGGTATGGTTCAGCCGTGCCGACGGTCAGCGAGTTGGGCGCATTGAAGGTGCGCGGCATGAAAGTAAAATCGCCCGTGCCGTTGGGGTATCGTCCGAAGGTGGTGTCCACCTTTTGCGGGCCAAAAGAAAGGCTGTCAATCACGCCCCCCGCCCCATTGGAGAGCATGAGAAACTCGCCTTCGCCGCTGATTTTAAAATTGGCGTGCAAAGGGCCTTGGGCTTGGTCTTCGTCGCACCAGATGATGAGAAACCCGTTGGGCGCGATGGTGGTGCCTGCTGGGAAGGGCCATTTGGTGGGGTTGTCAGCCTTGTCGGTAAGATATACGCCATCGAGACTGATAGGGATAGAAGTGTTGTTGTAAAGTTCGAGCCAGTCATCGTGCTGCCCGGCCTCGTCCGTTTCGGCATTTTGGTTGAGCGCCAAAAATTCATTGATGACCACGTCGCCTGCTTGCAGGGAAACAGCAGGGGGAGCCAGTCGCGCGAAATCAAAATCCACCCGCTTGATGCGCAGGTCGTGTTGCGCGGCCACGCTCCATGCGAACAAGCAGGCCAAATAAAAAACGAGGACAAATCTCATGGCAAACCAATTTTTTGTCGCCCACAGCAAGGAGGGCCAAGTCAAACTATACATAGAGTTGTTGAGGTGGAGGGCTTTGAGTGAAGGGGATTGTCATTCTTTCGACTGGCAAGGCAAGTTTTGCGGTCGAAATCGGGCGTATTCGGCGAAAAATTTAACGAAGCCAGTCGGAAAAAGGGCTTTCCCTTCGCCAAAGGCCTCCACCGCGACAAGTCTAATACACTTTTTTCCCCTTTTTCAGCCATATACCCCAAGTGCGGCTGTACGCGTGTACCTCTTGGGTTTGTCCCTTGTCGTTGAACACGGGATGCCCTTGATTGACCCACTCAAAAATGCCGCCGTAGAGATTGGACACGTTTTTATAGCCTGCCGCCAGCAGTTTCTCCGCTATCTTTTCGCTCCGGTAGCCTACCGAACAGTAAACGACGATGCGCTTGTCTTTCCCGACGTTGTCCAATTTGGATAGGTCGAAGTGATCGTAACCCACGCTCAAGGCACTGCCGATTCGACTCACGACACATTCCCTTGGTTCGCGGGCATCGAGAAACAGTATGTGCGCCGAATCGCGTGCGGCTTCCTGCACCTGTATTTCAGGCACCGTATGGCTCAATAGGCTTTTTAACATGGCGCGATAAGCGCCGCTTTTCACTTGCCCGGTGGCAGGGGTCGGGTCGAGCAGAAAGATGCCAACAGCGATAAGCATTGTCTTGGTATAGGATAGCATGGCTCGCAATGGTTTGAAGAATACCTTGCAAAATTGAGGGGAAAACGAAACAAATGAAAGGGAGCGTGAAATTGCTTTGGCGAGAACAAGGCTGGGCGAGCATTCCGCACCCGGCGTGGCGCCTTTTATGCGCCACGCCAAGTGCCAAACCGAGATTATATGCGGGAGCCCTCGTTCAAAAAAAATCCTACTGCCAGAAGGGGAGCAGTAGGAAAATCAAAACATACTATGAGAAAACTGATGCAAGATAAAAGCACCGCGTTCGCAGCGGCAAACGCTATTTACGGAACGGCAGAAATCATGAGGGAACGGCGGATAAATGTGACATTTTGGTATTTTGGTCAAATATCCGGCACCTATTGCCCCAAGAACAAGGCTGCGATGGACTTGTGTTCCACCGTGTTCCGAATGGCGCGCGAGAAGAGTTTGGCCGTCGAGAGCACTTTGATTTTGGGCGATTGGCGGCGCAGCGGTATCGTGTCGCACACAATCAGCTCGGTCAGTTCGGACGCTTCGATGTTTTCGTACGCTTTGCCCGATAGCACCGGATGGGTACAGATGGCACGAACGGATTTTGCGCCTTTTTCGATGAGTGCGTCGGCGGCTTTGCAAAGGGTGCCTGCGGTATCCACCAAGTCGTCCACCAAAATAACATCGGCACCTTTAACTTCGCCAATGACTGTCATGGCGGCCACTTCATTGGCTTTTGTGCGGTATTTGTCGCAAATGACGAGTTCGCGCCCCAATTGCATGGCATAGACGCGGGCACGCTTCACGCCGCCAACATCGGGGCTGGCGAAAATGGTATTGCTCAAATCCTGTTGTTTCAGGTAAGGCACATAAATCGCTTCGGAGCGCAAGTGGTCCACTGGGATATCGAAGAACCCCTGCACTTGGTCGGCGTGGAGGTCCATCGTCATGATGCGGTTGGCCCCGGCGGCGGTCAGCATATTGGCCATTAGTTTGGCGGTGATGGGCACACGGGGCTTGTCTTTGCGGTCTTGGCGGGCGTAGCCAAAGTAAGGAATGACGGCGGTGATGTAGCCTGCGGAAGCACGTTTGGCGGTGTCAATCCAGAGCAGCAGCTCCACCAGATTGTCGTGGGGTTGGCAGGTGCTTTGGATAAAAAAGGTGAAGGAGCCGCGAACGCTCTCATTGATGATGGTTTGCATTTCGCCGTCGCTGAATCGGGCGAGGGTTTTGTCGCCCAAGGGCGCGTCGAAATGAAAGGCGATTTCTTTGGCTAAATCGTTTGATGCGGAGCAAGAGAATAGTTTTACTTCGGGCATGGCGAAGCCGGAGTCGGGTTCGGGTTGGTGAGTTGATAGGTTTGGAAGCAACGATTGGAAAACTTTGGACAAAGGTAGGAAAAAAGGACTTCATGCATACCTCGCTCCGCAATGTTTTGGGCATGGTTACAGTCGCAATCTGCTCAAAATCAGAGACATTAATCATGGTCATCTAACAAATCTTAGCGAATCAAGGTATGCCTTTTCAATTACTTTTGCGGCAAAATCAGTTATTCGATGCGCTTTTGGGTCGGTTTGGGATTTTTTTCTCTGTTGCTTGCGGCGGCCTGCGTGGGCGATGGCAAGCGCGACATCCGTGACTATTACTTTCCGGTAGAGGAGTTGCGCCGGGGGCAGGTGTACGAATACGACCTCGCGCAAGGAGATTCATCGTCGCCGGAATACTGGTATTACCGCACCTTCCAGCGCGATAGCGGGCTGTTTTTGGCAGGCACCTATTACGATAGCCGTTTTCAGATTGGGCAAATCATTCGGGAAAAAATCGTGAAAGAGGGCGTTTTGGCGCGTGAATACTCGCTTTACGACCCTGATTTTGAAACGGGCAAGCAAATCCAGACCAATGCCGTCATCGAGTCGCCCGACTTGTTCCCGTTTCGAGTAAAAGATTCCACGGGTGTGTCTGTCTTTAGTCTGCACTACCGCCCAGCCGCCGACCCTTCCACGACGATTTATCTCACACGCCAGCGAATTTTTCTTGGCGACGCGCCTGCCTTCGAGATGCACGGCATGGTTTATCCCTGTGTTCGTTTCGGGTTGGTAGAGTCTATCGGCACCCGCAAGGTTGGCGATGCGGCGATAAGTGGCCGGGGGGAGGAATGGTACGCCAAAGGGCTGGGGCTGGTCTATTATCGAAAGACCTTTGGCAGCAAGGAGAATCGGGTGACTTTCGAGTATCGCCTCAAAGATGTGTTTCCGATGTCGGAATTGGAAAAGAAGGCGGAAGCGTTTTTTGGAGAATAACCATTGTTAGAAGCAGTTTTAAACTCCCGCCCTGGAAGGTTTTTAAAACAGTTTCCTAGGCGATGCTCGCTCATCCCAACGCTTTGAGGGCCAGTTTTATCAAGTCTTCCACTCGGCTCACGTTGGGGTTTCCCTTCAGAATGTGGTTCAATGCCTTTTGCACGGCGATGCGGTTGAAGCCCAAGGCGATAAGGGCAGACAGCGCCTCTTCTCGCAGAGCGTTGTCGAGCGACGGAAGCAAGACGGGCGAGCCCTCGGAGGCATCTTTGGTCAACTTGCTTTTTAGGTCGAGGATGATTTGTTTGGCCGTTTTGGCACCGATGCCTTTCACGCGCTGCAACACATGAGCCTGCTCGCCAATGATGGCTGCTCGCACTTCGTCCACGCTCATAGAAGAGAGAATCAGCTGGGCAGTGGTGGCTCCCACGCCAGTGACGCCAATCAACTGGACGAACATATTGCGCTCTGTTTGAGTGGCGAAACCAAACAATGTGTGCGCGTCTTCCCGCACGATTAGATGTGTGTAAATCGTCGCTCTTTCCTGCCCTTGGATAGCGGTGTAGGTGCTGAGCGGAATATTCACATGGAAGCCTACGCCGCTGACTTCCAAGGTGATAAATGCTGGACTGCGAAAGGTGATTTCCCCTTTTAGGTATGCGTACATGGGGCTAAGGTAGAGAAAAGATAAAAGTTGATGGGGTTGATGAAGGTTGATGAAGGTTGATGAAGGTTGATGGGGTTGATGAAGGTTGATGGGGTTGATGAAGGTTGATGGGGTTGATGAAGGTTGATGGGGTTGATGAAGGTTGATGGGGTTGATGAAGGTTGATGAAGGTTGATGGGGTTGATGGGGTTGATGGGGTTGATGAAGGTTGATGGGGTTGATGGGGTTGATGAAGGTTGATGGGGTTGATGAAGGTTGATGGAGCGCGCAGTGTGTTCTACGTTATCAACCTTTATCAACCCCATCAACTTTTGCCAACCTTTTGAGGTACCCCTCAATACTTATTCAAAGGGGACGGCCTTTTGTTCACGCTGCCGGGATCTGCGGCCTCACTACTGGCAGGCCTTTCTGCTTTTTGCTCTTCGGCACGCCATTTTCCTTGATTTTTTCTTCTTTTGTGAGACCGATGGCTAAGGCGAGGACTTCGTCCATTTGAGCCACATAGTGGAATTTCAAGCCTTGAATATATTCTGGCTCAATCTCTTCCACATGCTTTTTGTTGTCTTTGCAAAGAATGACTTCCTTGATGCCGGCCCGTTTGGCAGCGAGTATTTTCTCCTTTATGCCGCCTACTGGAAGTACTTTGCCACGCAGGGTGATTTCGCCTGTCATGGCCAAAAACGGTTTCAATGCCTTGCCCGTGAGCGCCGATGTGATGGCTGTGAGCATGGTGATGCCTGCTGACGGGCCGTCTTTCGGGATGGCGCCTTCGGGGATGTGGATGTGGATGTCTTTTTTGTCGAACACGTCGGGGTCTATATTCAGCGCCTCGGCGTGTGCCTTGATATAGCTAAGCGCGGTGCCGGCACTTTCCTTCATCACTTCACCGAGATTGCCCGTGAGTTGGAGGCGGCCACTTCCCTTGTTCATGCTGACTTCGATGAAGAGGATTTCGCCGCCCACAGCCGTCCATGCCAAACCGATGGCCACGCCTGCTGCTTGTGCTTCTTGATAGACCTCGGCATCGTACTTGGTGGGGCCGAGTATGTCATGCAGGTGCTCGGGCTTCACTGTGACTTCATAAGCCTCCCCCATGGCGACTCGTTTGGCGACGTGGCGCATGACGGAGCCTATTTCGCGGCTAAGGTTGCGCACGCCGCTTTCGGCGGTATAGCTCTGGATGATTTTCACCAATGCTTTGTCGTTGATTTTCACTTGCGCGGGTTTGAGGCCGTGTTCCTTGCGCTGGTGGGGAATCAAATGCCGCTTGGCGATTTCAACTTTTTCCTCTAAAGAGTACCCGGCGATTTCGATGATTTCCATACGGTCGAGCAAGGCTGGCTGTATGGTCGAAAGCGAGTTGGCCGTAGCGATGAACAACACTTTGGAAAGGTCGTATTCGAGTTCTAGGTAGTTGTCGTAGAAAGTGGTGTTTTGCTCGGGGTCGAGCACTTCGAGCAGGGCCGAGGAAGGGTCGCCGCGAAAGTCCTTGCCTACCTTGTCTATTTCGTCGAGGATGAAGACGGGGTTGCCAGCTTTGGCTTTTTTCAAGGATTGCACGATGCGGCCCGGCATGGCGCCGATGTACGTCTTGCGGTGGCCGCGTATCTCGGCCTCGTCGTGGAGGCCACCGAGGCTCATGCGGACGTATTTGCGCTTCAAGGCGCGGGCGATGCTGTTGCCCAATGAGGTCTTGCCGACACCGGGAGGGCCTGCAAGGCAAAGAATGGGGGCTTTCATGTCGCCTTTCAACTTCAGCACGGCCAAATGTTCCAATATGCGCTCTTTTACTTTTTTGAGGCCATAGTGGTCTTTGTCAAGCACCTGCTGTACCCGTTTGAGGTCGAAGTTGTCTTTGGTGAAATCCATCCAAGGCATCTCTATCAAGGTTTCCAGATAGTTCAGCCCAATGGCGTATTCCGCTACCTGAGGGTTGATGCGGCGCAATTTGTTGATTTCCCGGTGGAAAGTCTCTGCCACGTTTTTCGGCCATTTCTTTTTGGCCGCTTTGCGCATGAGCTCATTGATGTCTTCTTCTTGCGGGTTTTGGCCGAGCTCTTCCTGAATGGTTTTGAGCTGTTGGCTCAAGAAGTAGTCGCGCTGTTGTTTTTCGATGTCGGTGCGGACCTTGGTCTCGATTTGGTCTTTGAGCTCGAGGAGCTGGAGCTCCGCATCCATGTGATGCAGGATGGCGCTGGCTTTTTCCTTCAGGTTGTTGATTTCGAGGATGTCCTGTTTTTCATTCACCTTGATGCCGAGGTTGGAGGCGATGAAATTGAGCAGGAAGTTGTCGTTGTTGATGTTTTTCAACATGACGACGGCCTCGGAGGGTATTTGTGGCGAAAGCTCGATGATTTGTCTTGCCGCATCGCGAACGCTGCTGATGAGCGCGCGAAATTCGAGTTTGTTCTTGGGCTGTTCGTATTCCAAAGTGGTGATTTGCCCAATCATGTACGGCTCTTCGCTCAGCATATCGTCGAGATAGAAGCGCTTGCGTCCTTGTAGGATGGCGGTGGTGGAGCCATCGGGCATTTTCAGCAGTTTGAGTATGCGGGCGATGGTGCCTACTCGATAGAGGTCGCGCGTGGAAGGGTTTTCGATTTTGACGTCTTTTTGGGAAAGCACGCCGATGTAGCGATTTTCTTCGTAGGCGCGTTGCACGGCGCGAATGCTTTTGTCGCGCCCGACGGTGATGGGGGTGACGATGCCGGGGAACAGCACGGTATTTTTAAGAGGCAGCATGGGCATGGTGTCTGGGAACACCTCGCCTTGTTTTGCCTCGTCGTCGTCTTCCAAAGAAAAGAGGGGCACAAAGTCAGGCTCATCGTCCGACTGTTGCGACATTAACCAGTTATCAAACATATTCATACGGTAGAACGGCCTAGGAGTTGAAAGATTAGGATGAGTATCTAAACGCAAACTTTCAGTGTTTGGCCGAAAGAATGTGGGCAAAAATTGATTTGTGTCAAACTGACAGCAAAAGTGCTGATTCTATGGGTCATCACCAATAGTCAAATAATTTGCCATCGAAAAAATAAGGCGGTTTTGGCAGGGATGGACAAAAAGCAGGCGACAAAAAGACAGGGATGATAGTGGGTCAGAAAGTGCTGTCCGCAAAAAAGGCTGCGCCGAGTGTCCCCGACGCAGCCTCCTATTTTGGTCGCTGGCTTTATTAGACTTGTCGCGGTGGAGGCCTTTGGCGAAGGGAAAGCCCTCCACCGCGACAAGTCTATTGAGTTGTTGATTTGGGGAACCGCTGTTCAAGGAGGCAAGGAGATTGCTCACAATACTCTGTCATCCCAACGGAGACAATAGAAAACACAGAGGCACGAAGGGCGCAGGGTTCTGAACATTCTCCATTCGATTCTCCAAACCAACAAATCCCCGGTTCCCAAAATCCCAGATTCCCCCCTACCGATATTGCTGCTCGTAATACCGCTGATATTCCCCCGAAAGGACGTGCGACAGCCAAGCCTCGTTTTCCAAATACCACTTTGCCGTTTCGCGGAAACCCTCTTCCGATTTGACGGTCGGTTCCCAACCCAGCTCATTTTTCAGTTTCGACGCATCAATCGCATAGCGGCGGTCGTGACCGGGGCGGTCTTTCACAAAAGTGATGAGCGACTGCGAGGTGCCGATGGGCTGGCCGAGCAGCTCGTCCATGATGTCGCAAAGTTTCCGTACGAGGTCAATGTTCTTCCACTCGTTGTTTCCGCCTATATTATAGGTCTCTCCGTCGAGGCCTTGATGGAAAATCGTGTCAATGGCGGCCGCGTGGTCTTTTACCCAAAGCCAGTCGCGAGTATATTGGCCATCGCCATAGACGGGCAGCGGCTTCCCCTGTCGGATGTTGTTGATGACCAGCGGAATCAATTTTTCCGGGAAATGATTGGGGCCATAGTTGTTGCTGCAATTGGACAGCACCACCGGCAAGCCATAGGTGTGAAAATAAGCCCGCACAAAATGGTCGCTCGCGGCCTTCGAAGCCGAATAAGGCGAGCGCGGGTCGTAGCGAGTCTCTTCCGTGAAATAACCTTCTTCGCCCAAAGAGCCATATACCTCGTCGGTGCTGACGTGATAAAAACGCTTGCCTTCAAAATCAGGCTGGCGCGAGGAGCTGCCCCGCGCCCAACTATCGCGGGCAGCGTTCAGCAGCGTCACCGTGCCGAGCACGTTGGTTTCCACAAAAGCCAACGGGTTGGTGATGGAGCGGTCCACATGACTTTCGGCGGCGAGGTGAATGACGCTATCGGGCTGGTGTTTTTCAAAAAGATTTTTCAAAAAAACCGCGTCGCGGATGTCGCCTTTTTCAAAAAAATAATTGGGCAACGGCTCCACGTCACGCAGGTTTTCCAGATTGCCCGCATAAGTGAGCGCGTCGAGGTTGACGATTTTGCGCTGCGGATATTTTTGAGCAAAATGCCGGACGACGTGCGAACCGATGAAGCCCGCGCCGCCGGTGATGAGAATTGTTGATTGTTGATTGTTAATTGTTTTCGTCATTTTCGTTATTTCGTCATTACAAAGAATGCTCCTTTCTTTTTGAAAGGAAGAACAATCGCCTCAAAATTGAAAAACACGAATCATCACCCCCTACTGCGCCATCGCCGCTTCCACCCTTACCACTTTTTTGAAATACTCGTACGTCAATTTCAAGCCCTTGGCTCGGTCGAACTTCGGCTCCCAATCCAGAATGGTGCGAGCCTTGGTGATGTCGGGGCGGCGTTGCTTGGGGTCGTCCACCGGGAGTGGGCGGTAGTCAATGTAGGCTTTCGGGTTTTGCACGAGTTCGAGAATCTCGTGGGCGAACTGCATCACCGTGATTTCCGACGGATTGCCGATGTTGACTGGCAAATGGTAGTCGCTCAAAAGCAAGCGGTACATCCCTTCCACGAGGTCGTCCACATAGCAAAAAGAGCGGGTCTGCGAGCCGTCGCCAAATACGGTCAGCCCTTCGCCGCGAATCGCTTGCGCAAAAAAAGCGGGCAACACGCGACCGTCGTTCACCCGCATTCGCGGGCCGTAGGTGTTGAAAATGCGCACGATGCGCGTTTCCACGCCGTGATAATTGTGATAGGCCATCGTAATCGCCTCAAGGAATCGCTTGGCCTCATCATAGACGCCGCGCGGCCCGACGGGGTTCACGTTGCCCCAGTATTCCTCTACCTGCGGGTGCACCAGCGGGTCGCCGTACACCTCCGATGTGGAAGCCACCAGAATCCGCGCCTTTTTTTCTTTGGCCAAGCCGAGCAAATTGTGCGTGCCATGCGCGCCCACCTTCAAGGTCTGAATGGGCATTTGCAAATAATCAATGGGGCTTGCAGGCGAGGCAAAGTGCATGATGTAATCCAACCGACCCGGCACATGGACGAATTTCGTGATGTCGTGGTGATAATACTCAAAATCTTTTTCCTTGAAAAGATGCTCGATATTGGCGAGGTCGCCAGTGAGGAGGTTGTCCATGCCGATGACCTGATAGCCTTCGGCGAGGAAGCGGTCGCAGAGGTGCGAGCCGATGAAACCGGCAGCGCCGGCGATGAGTACGCGTTTTTTAGACATAAATTTTCAAGCAGATTTCCCGTGTTTGTTGACAAAAAACCAAGTGAGCGAATAAAGGACTTCAAAGAGCCGCCATAACGACGCAAAGGTAACCGAATTGCGCACTGCGACGGACTGACAACCCTTCATTCGGACAATCGCGTTTGGCAAGAATTGAGCCAAGCGCACAAATCAGACACTACAAAAAAAGTTGTTGTTCTCCTCCTCGAAAAACACCCACGCCGCTATTTACCATTTTTTAAAACCACCAATTTGCCCCAACTTGCGGCCTCAATCCCACACCCACATCCACTCACTCAAATCTGAAAACAACATGGGTAAAAACGCCATCAGTTTCGTTGCCTTGTGCGTGTCGCTACTGTTCGCCGGGGCATTTGTCGGCGGTGAAATCCACCGCCAACGCGCCATGAAAGCCGAACTCAAAGCCATCCACGAAGAACAAAAACGCATCATGGCCGAAGTGGCCGCCACCAACCAGAACTACCTCGAGCGCAAGCAAGCCTTGCTGGCGGAAACCGCCCAACTCTATGAGGAACTGGACAGCATATTGCAACAAAAAGAACTCAACACCAAACAGTTGCAAGGAGCCAGAAGCAAAGTGCAGAAAGCCCACGACGAGCTGGCCATCCAAATCGAGACCCTCAAAGATGTGCTGAAACACCGCAGGTTGGAACTCGACCCCGCCACGACTCAAGGACAATAAGCATGGCGGCATTTTGCCGAAACACGGATTTCCACCGAACTAACGCACATCCACCATCCTTTCATTCAAAAACCAGCCACATCATGAAACAACTCTTGAAAGCGACCATGCTTGCGCTGTCGAGCTTCATCGTCTGCCATGTCGCCGCGCAAAAACCCGATTCCCTCCAACTCATGGATGATGGCAGACCGCTGCCACTGATGCACGGCATCATCATCAACTCCGGTGCCGAGCTCCAAAAAACCGCGCAAATGCTCCGCGAAAGCAGCTACCCCATCATGCTCCTGCCCGAAGAAAGCGTGCGCAGCACCGTGAACACGTTCAATGCAAAAGACCAACTGCTCGTGCGCGTCAAAGAAGAAAACCAACTCCTGCGCTACCGCGACACCCTCTCCACGCTCGAAAGCCGAAAACTCAACGACATCGTCTCCGTCCACCAGCGCCACATCGGCCTCTGCGATTCGACCAATATGCTGCTCAACCGCTCCATCATGGGACTTAACCAACAATTGGACGAGACCCGACAATTAGCCAAAGACTGCAACAAGATGCGCACCGCAAAAAGCGTTTGGGCTACCATACTCGGCGGCGGCATCGGCTTCGGATTGGGCGTGTTGCTCGGCGTAGTACTCAACTGAACACACAAACCAGACAATTATGATAAAATCCCTTCAACAACTCATTGACAACTACCAACCCGTCACGACTGACGAGCTGAACCTGCCCGCCAACAAAGCCGCCGCCATCGAACTCCAAACCCGGCTTTGCGACCTCGGCATCCTCGACCCCGCCATCAAAGGCGATAAAAACAAACCCTTCGGCCCCGTGTCCAAAGCCGACGGAAGCATCGGCCCCATGACCCGCAACGCCATCTTCGAGTTTTGCCGCTTGGCCAACTTGGAGTATGTGGACAAACTCCTGTCCATCAACCTGCTCAAGGCCCTCGTGGCAGCCCAACCCGACACCTTTTTGCCCGTTGCTTTCGGCAATCACCCCTTCGACAAAGGACAAACCCGCCTCGCCCGACGCATCCTCCGTTGCATGCGCGACAAAGGCTTCTGGATAGCCCGCAGCCCACACGCCTACAACATCGTGTATGTGGAAGGCATGAACGCCGACGGCACCGAAAACGACGATGCCTTCGACCAATGGAACGACCGCCGCATCGTTATCCGCATCCGTCCGGGCGGCAAGCCCGAAATCCTCATCAACCACCAAGGCACCACCGAGCCGGGCAAATTCTACACCGTCAATCCCCTGAACCCACAAGGCGCAGCCCGCATCGCCTTCGGCCAATACAAGGCATGGACCGACGGCCTCCACCAAGGCGAGCAACCCGCGCTCGTGCAGCGCGGGGAAGTGCGCGTCCATCGCGATATTGACAAAAGCGGCACCCGCAACAAAGTAGACCCCATTGATGTGGGCGATTGGTTCGGCATCAACCAACACTCCACCAGCCCCAATTTCACCCCGCAATTGGTCGGAAAATACAGCGCCGGATGCCTCGTCGGGCAAGTGTACAGCGAACACTTGCAGTTTCTCAACACCGTCCGCAAAGACTTCCGCTACCAGATGAACAAAGGATACTACTTCATCACTACCGTGCTAGCTGGCGACGACCCGCTCCTGAAATAAAAAGGCATGGTCGTTGCCACCAATTGGCCTTTGCACCCCCAAACATCACGTCGCAAAAAACCATTTGAGTGAATTGCAACCTCCGCGTCCAGCCCCTCGTCAACCCGTTTTCCTAAACCGCGTACCGACCAATATCGCGTACCAACAACCGTCCTACACTTATGTACAAAGTCAAATACGGCGGCAAAAAAGGCAAGACCGTCAAACTCATCGAAAGCCCCGACATGGTGGCCATTCGCACCAAAGACAACAAAGACCTTGAAGACGTGCAAATGAGCCGATCCAGCCGAGAGTTGGTAGCCCAAACCACCGAAGTCACCTCATTCCCAGAAGCAGGAGTCACCGTGCGCCGCGTCGCCCCCACCGATGGCGAGGGACTTGAGTCCATGCAGTCCACCGTCAGCCTGCGCGACGAGACTCGCGCCGCGCTCAAGGAAGAGGACGACATCCGCTTTGCCGGGCGGGTGCTGCAAGATGCCGAAAGCGGTGAGGTCATGCTCTACACCGAAAACTTCTTTGTCAAATTCAACGACGACGTAGCGGAGAAAAACTGCCTCGCCTTGTTGAAAAAATACAAATTGAAAATCAAAAGCAAACTCCCTTTTGCCCCCAACTCCTACTTCGTGGAAGCAGAGGAAGGCACCGGGCTTAAGGTTTTTGAAATCGCCGACAATTTGCTGAAAGAAAAAGAAGTCGAATACTGCCATCCCGAACTCGTGCAGGAGCGCCGCTTCAAAGGCATACACCCCTTGCAATGGCATTTGGCCAAAACCACCATCGCCGGAAAGACCGTGGATGCCCACGTCAATATCCAAACCGCATGGCAACAAACCCGGGGGCAAGGCATCACCATCGCCGTCATTGACGATGGCGTGGACATCGAACACCCCGAGTTCGCCGGGCGCATCGTCCACCCTTATGACGCCACCGAAAACAGCAACAACCCGCGCCCCAAATTGAGAGACGACAATCACGGCACACCCTGCGCTGGCATGGCCTGCGCCGCAGGCCTCAATGGCGGTGCCTCCGGTGTCGCCCCTGAAGCCCGGCTCATGCCCATCCGCCTGCGAAGCGGTCTGGGCAGCATGGCCGAAGCCAATGCTTTCGTGTGGGCTGCCGACAAGGGAGCCGATGTCATTTCCTGCTCTTGGGGCCCTACCGACGGCGAGTGGTGGAACCCGGGCGACCCCGTGCACAATCGCATGACCATGCTGCCCGACAGCACCCGCCTTGCGCTCGATTACGCGCTCACCAAAGGGCGCGGCGGCAAAGGGTGCGTCATACTGTTCGCCGCTGGCAATGGCAACGAAGATGTCAAAAATGACGGCTACGCTAGCTATCCCGGAGTCATCGCCGTAGCTGCCTGCAACGATACTGGCCGTCGCAGCGTGTACAGCGATTTTGGCGACGCGGTGTGGGTCTGCTTCCCCAGTGGCGATTTTGGCTACAAGCCATTCCAGCACCCCGCCCCCATCAGTCAAGGGCTGCGCACCACCGATAGGCTCCAAGCCGACGGCTATGACCCAACCGACTACACCAACACTTTTGGTGGCACCTCCGGCGCTTGCCCCGGCGCTGCCGGCACCGTGGCGCTCATGCTTTCTGTCAATCCGAACCTCACCCAAAAAGAAGCGAAGGAAATGCTGCGGCGTTCGTGCCAGCGCATTGACGAAGCAGGCGGAGAATACAACGCGAAAGGCCACAGCATCTGGTACGGCTACGGTCGCGTTGATGCTGGCTTGGCCGTCAAAAACGCTGCCGAGGCCGCTCAAAAAGCCGACGATGGCCCCAATGTGGAAGGCACTGTGCGTTTTGCTACCGTCGGAGAAATGGCACTGCAACCTGCAGGGAAATTGACGGGCAGCGAGCTCTCCCCAGCCAGAAAGGTGCTGGGCCTAAGCCTCCGCCTGAAGCCAGCTGTCAAAGGGTTGTCCATCAAATACAAAATCAACGTGCCCAGTCTCGGCACCGTGGAAAGCACTGTCGAGGGAGCCATAGTCGGCACGGCCAATGCGCGGCAGCGCATCATTGGGTTCACCATCGAGCTGGAAGGCCCCGCCGCCAAAAACTACGAGGTGGAATACAGCGCCCAATTGCAGGACACCCCGACCCCCGTCACCGCCAAAAACGGCGCTTGGTGCGGCACCGACAAGAAAACAGGCAAGACGGTGATAGGGGTGTCGGTGCGTGTGCGGAAGAAGTAGAGCAGGGGGGCGAGGATATACTTGTTGGGGCAATCCCGTCAATACGGGTTGCCCCAACTTTTGTGAGATGCGCTAAAATTCGAGCAAGCACTGCCTTACTTCCTCAGGGGCCACCACCCCTAGGGATTTCCCGAAGCGAGCCAACTCGGAATACATCTCATAATTCGGTATCACTTTTATCGAAAATTCCATCTCCCCGTTTTCCTCACCTCTGTACGTTTGCGAGTGGTGCAACGGCTTTGTCTCAAGGTATTTTGACAACAACCGAGTGACGCGGAACACTACCTCCACCGGAACCCCTTCTTCCGGTTTCGTCACGCCGATTAAGTCTCTGAAATACTCGTGGGGATGAAATTCGCCATTGAAATGATACCGTTTTGTGGATTTTGAGATACCAATGATTCTATCCAAAGCCAGCGTGTGAATCGTCTTGAGCGCATCATGCCATCCAAAAACAAACCAACGGTTTCGATATTCGCGCAAATGATATGGGTGAAACACCAATTGATAAGGTTCATCCACATTGAATGGCTGATAACCGATTTCCAAAACTGTTTTTGAGAGTATGGCATCGTAAAGCCCCCCCAGCCACTTGGTGCCAGCCACTTGGTCGTTGGTCTCAAATTGTATCACCGAATGGTCAGGGTACTGCGTCCTCCCTTCCAGCCTATGGAGTGACTCCATCAACGATTTGAAATGCGGTAAGCCACTAAACTGGCGCAACAATGCCAGCGCCTCCTTGATGGCCATGACATCCTTTTCCGTCAGCGGTCGCTGCTCGATGGAAAAGCTCCTGTCCGCGTAAGTGTATTTGCCTCCCTCACAAACGATAGGGGCATCAAACCCACGCGGAGGGCTGCTTTTCATCAAATTGATGTCGTACTGAACGGTACGCTTGCTGACTCCATTCAAAGTGCCAAAGTCTTCGTGCAAACATGAACTTACTTCCGCGACGAGCTCGTCAAGCGTCCAGCGACGAGGCCTGCGGAAACACACGTTGAGTACTCTGTATCGAAAAGAAGCATGCTTATTGGTAGGCATATCAATTTTTTCAGGCAGTGCAAATAGGTTGCGTTTCGAGGGGCTTCCTTTGCCTTCGCCTAAAATTCCATCGGGCGTTGGCACAGTATTTGGCTAACTCAAATTGGTGACATAGGCGAATATTGTTTGAAATACAGATTATTTGTGCAATAATCGTGATGTAAGTTTTGATTGTGCAAAATTAACTATCTCTGCCGTGAAAAAAATAAAATACCTGACGATTCACTTCAAGAACGAGCTGAGCCTCCGGGAGATACCCAAGTTCCGGGGCGCCGTCATCGAGCGCGCGGGCCGGGAGCACCTGCTGTTTCACAACCACGCCGCCGAGGGCCTGCGCTACGCCTACCCGCTCATCCAGTACAAACGCATCGGCAACAAGGCCGGCTTGGTGTGCCTCGAAGACGGGGTGCACGAGGTGCACGCCTTCTTCCAAGGGCGGCCCGGCACCCTGCGCATCGGCGACCGCACCATGACGCCCGAAGTGGAACGCCTGCAGATGAACGAAGTGACGCTGCAAGCCTGGGACAAACTGTTCCACTACCGCCTGAGCAACTGGTTGGCCCTGAAAGCCGAAAACTACGCCGCCTACCAAGCCATGCCCGACGAGGCCGAACGCCGCCGCTTCCTGACCACCATCCTGCGCGGCAACCTGCTCAGCATGGCCAAAGGCCTCGGCTGGTTCATAGACCGCGAAGTGCGCGTGGAACTGCTCCACCTCAGCCCCCTGCGACTCATGGACTACAAAGGCAACCGCCTCAGCGCCTTCGACGTGCGGTTTCGCACCAACATCTGGCTGCCGGAGTATATCGGACTGGGAAAGGGAGCGGCGCTGGGGTTTGGGATGGTGGGGAGGGATAGACTACCCCAATATGCCAAAAACGACGAACCGGGAGCCGTACTGCCGGGCAGCGCGGGGGACTAAACGCCCACCCTTCACTGATTGATTCACCAACACTCATTTTTATATGCATAGTATCACATTTACCTGCGAAGTTATTACGCCGATGTTTTTGGCTGGGGCAGATTATGCAAAATTTAAAATTATATAGGTATGCCAGTTGCTGTATTAATAGACACGATTTCCATCCAGAATTATATTTTCGGAAGCAACAAGCTCAAGGAAAATATTGGCGGTTCTTACATCATCGAGAATTTGGTGTATAGGAAGATGATCCCTGAAGGTTTGGCAGTGGCAAATATCGCAAACGAGATTGACCTTTTTAATTGGGTAAATGCTCCCGCTGAATACCGCCTGGAAAAATACCTGGACGAAAAGGTCGAGATCGGCTATATCGGCGGGGGGAATGCTCTATTGATTTTCAGGAATAGATCAGACGCAGATGCATTTATTAAATCGTACTCAAGACTCATTCTGGCTCATTTTCCGGGTATCAAACTAGCTTTTGGTTTGCACGACGGTTTCGACTATCGGGAAGGAGAGGAGTACAAACGCCATCAAAGAGGGTTACATAAAAGTCTCATTCAAAACAGAAATTTTTCGACAGTTCAGGTGCTGCCTCTTAAGCATGGTATCGTGGAGGACTGTCCTTGGACGAATGAAGCACAGGAGACAATCGACATACAATCTAGAAGTTTCATTTCTAAAATGGCCCAATCAAGAGTAGGATTTGTCAAGGATGCTCATAACTCACTGAAGGAGAAATTCTCGGCTCAAATAAGAGAGGATTTCACTTTTACCGATGAATTGGAAAGGTTTGGCCAGCCAGATGACAAGGGCTATATCGCAATCGTCCATGCTGATGGCAATGGAATGGGGCAACGATTTATTGCTTGTAATAGCTTGGCCGAAACCCGTAAGCTTTCAGCAGGTGTAGCAAAATTTGCGGATAAAGTAATGGAGAAACTGATCTCCTATCTTGTAGAGAGATTCAGTCAAAATGGCCCATTAGCGGACTGGGAACTTGATTTAGAGGGCGAAAGAAGGATTCTGCCCATCCGACCTCTTATCCTTGGCGGCGACGATATCACCTTTGTCTGCGAAGGCAGATTGGGCGTTCATCTCGCAGAAAAGCTACTGGAGTACATGGCAGAAACACCTATTAATGAAAAACATATTTCCGCCTGTGCCGGCGTCGCAATTGTCCATACCAAGTATCCATTTTATAAGGCCTACCAACTCGCTGAGGACTTAATCGGGCGAGCAAAAAAGGCAAGCCGAGAACATAATGATTCATGGCTCGACTACATGATTTCTACAGGCGGGTTCTCCGGATCATTAGATGAAATTATTAAAGATCAATTTACTGTTGCTGGCAAAGGAACACTAAAGAACGGTCCGTACTGTGTGGATAGGGGTGATTCTAGCATGAAGGCGCTCTTGGAAGGAATGATACGCTTCCAAAAAGGATCAGGTGGGTATGAGAAGTGGCCTCGCAACAAGATCAAGGACTTGCGCGATGCGCTTCGCCGGGATGAAGCCTATCAAACTTATTTCCTGAACGAGCTCCAGGCCAGAGGTCTGAAACTGCCGAATGGCAAGGAAAAACTTTGGGATGGAGATAAAACACCCTACTACGATATGATCGAACTATTGGATTTTTACCCTGAAAGTTTGTTGCTATGAGCTATATTTTCAAAATAACGACTGAATCTTACTTGCTCACCGGTTCCGGCGAAGGCGCAGCGCTTATAGACGCTGATGTAGTTTTTCACCTAACTGGCTTCCCTATGATCCCAGCACGGCGTGTTAAAGGAATGCTTAAAGAAAGCCTGGAAGAAGTCCTGGAAATCTTTGGTAAACCCAAGCAAGAAGTTGACGCTACGGTTTCCAGCCTTTTTGGATATCCAGGAACCGAAACATATCAAGGAAAACTGCTTTTCCACAATCTCATGCTTGATGGATGGAATCAAATTGTTGAGGAAATAATGGATGTCCCGAAAGATGGTCTCTTGCAGCCCAATTTCATAAAGTCCTATTTTACGACTGAAGTCCAGCAAACGGCCATTGGTAAGGAGGGAAAAAGGGATGAAATTGATGGTGTCGCTAAGAAGCGTAGTCTGCGCAATTACCGAGTGATTAAGCCAGGCTACACCTTCGTGGCTCCCCTGACATTAACAGATGTGCTTACTCAGGAGGAGGAGAAATACCTGAAATATGCAGTACTTAACTTGCGGCATGCTGGTACGCGGCGTAACCGAGGCTTCGGAAAGATAAAATGCCAGCTTGAGCCCATAAAAGCGGATACGCATGTACCGGCAGAACAGTCGGAAAGACATCCGGCAACATTTGAAGCAGTTATAGTATCTATCAGCACCCTTTCTCCGGTAGTCCTGGCTGACCTTCAGGGAGAACAGAATACCGTATTTACCCGCAAATACATATCCGGCAATCAACTCCGTGGCCTTTTAGCCAACGCCTACATGCGCAGCCGAGGTTTAGCCTACGGAAAGGCCCACCACGATCCAGATTTTCAAGAATTGTTTGTTTCAGGCAAGATAAAGTTTGGAGACCTGGGATTTAAACAGGGCAAAACCATTCCCCTTCACTTACATGAATATAAACGATATTCTCAAAAAAAACCTATTTCGGTATTTGCAAAAAACGAAAACGACGGAGAGATTACCAAATCCATAAAGGGCATTGGCCAAATCCAAAACGGAATTATTCTAAAAGATGGCTATACCCCCAAAACCACCTTCAACTTCCACAACAGCCGACCGAACAGGGCAGCGGGCCGAAATACAGAATTGGATGCAGAGGGCGGCATATTCTACTACGAGTCCTTGAACGAGGGGCAGACTTTTCAAGGGTGCATTGCCGGCGAACCAGGCTCTCTGAGCAAGCTCCTCGCGGCTTTTCCGGCTTCGTTTAAGGCGCGTCTGGGACGAAGTCGTTCTGCTCAGTATGGATTTATTGAGGTATCGCTTGAGCCTAATGGCCAGGTAAATAATACAAAGCAATTGTCTCCGGGGGAATATGTACTGATCTTGCAAAGCCCCCTGATTCTGCTCAATGAATGGGGCTTCCCCAGCCCAACCGTTGGGGAGTTGGAGAAATATCTTTCAAAAAATTGGGGATTGGAAGAAGGACAAGTAAAGATCGAGAATGCCGCAGTCGCCTTTACCAATGTGGAGCAATTCAATGCTGTTTGGCAAGCCAAATCGGAAAAAATGCCTGCTTTCAAAGAGGGCAGCTCTTTTCTGGTACATCTGCCAAAGATTGAAAATATTCCAACTCACCTTGGAGAGTGGGCTGAACAAGGCTTTGGGAGAGTGGTTTTTGAGTTATACAATCCGGGGGCGAAATATGAGATTGGAAAACCTTCGGATATAAATGAAATGAGTACTCAAGAACAACAAAATCAGAATGTAAAGTTTGCAAATGCAATACTGGTTGAAATTCAAAACAAATATAAAGCCGAGGAAAAGCAGATTGAAGTGAAAACAAAGGCTATTAAGGCGGCCCAAAAGTCATACAAGGGCATAAAAAATCATCTAATAGGAAGAGTCGAAGCTGTATTTCAACGAGCAACTTCTCAGGAATACGTCGATGATTGGATTAACGCTCTTTTCAGGGCCAATTCTAGTGGAAAACCGGCAGCCGAGAAATTATTAAATGCAGAAATACTTCACGAGGTATCAGATAAAGAGTTAAAAGAGACAGGGGTTAAGGCAAAATTCGCAAAAACTGGGCTGGGTGAGTTGCCTTTTGAACTTACCCGCATCTACTGGATCACCTTCTTCCAAACTCTCCGCAAAAAGAACAAATCAGATGGCAAATAATAACAGATACGACGACCGAGTCATCGGCAAGGTCATTTTACGGGCGACGCTGACCAACGAATCTCCACTCCTAATTGGGCGCGGTGGCGGTGATGCCGTGGATATCGAGGTGATGCGGCTGCCGGATGGCAAGCCTTACATTCCTGCATCCTCCATCGCGGGCTGCCTGCGGAGCTTCAGCGGCGGGCAGGATGGCTATTTCTGGGGTAAAACGGGCCGAAACGAGAAAACAGGCAAAAGCGAACTGCATCCGCTACAAAGCCATATCCGCTTTGATGATTTGATTCCCGAGTCACCCTATAACCCTAAAGACATTGTGATGCGGGATGGGGTCAAAATCGACCACGAAAAAGGCACCGCCGAAGACAAGAAAAAATATGACTACCAGATCGTAGAGCCGGGTCTAAATTTCCCCTTTCGGGCAGAAATTACCTTGCGCGCGAGCATGGAGACCGGCTGGGAGGATTTCGTTAAAGGAATAAAGGCATCCATCGAAAGCCCGCATTTTCGCATCGGTGCCAATACTAACACAGGTTTCGGCAAGGTGACGTGTACTGGCTTCCAAGCCTTCCACTTCCAATTTCCAGAGAAGGCAGAGGAATGGTTCGAGTATCTGGATAAGAGCACCATTTCCATTCCTGAAATGGCCATCGAGGCTATGCCTAAGCAGCTTGGCAAAGGCTCTTTTTCCATCGAAGCGACTTTCCGTCTGAAATCCAGCCTCATGATCGGGGCCTACGGCATCAACGGCAATGAGCCTGACAAGAGCCAACTCAAGAGCAGAAAGCAGCATGTGCTGCCAGGTAAATCTATCCGAGGAGCCATCCGGCACCGGGCAGTGAAAATTTGGAAAATCATGGGCAGCGATGAGGCTGCTCCGTTTGATTTGTTTGGCCATGTCAGCGAAGATGAGAAAACCCAGATTCGCAGCCGTTTGCGGGTGGAGGAGTTTCAGTTTCAGGAAGAGGAGGTTGAACCCATGGTGCAAAACCGCATCCGCATAGACCGCTTTACCGGCGGCGTGATTGATGGAGAGCTGTTTAACTCCGAGCCAGTCTGGACTACAGGCCGAGAACAGATTAAGCTGACCTTCACTATACTGAAAGGTGCCACCGAGGAAGAGAAAAAACTCCTGCTCATGCTGCTCAAAGACCTCTGGCTCGAAGACCTCGCCATTGGTGGGGAGAAAAATGTGGGCCGGGGCATCCTGATGGGTCTGAGTGCCGAAGTCTGGAACGATGGCCAAAAAGTAGCCATCTTCCAGCGTAAAGGCCAAGGCCCCGAATTGGAATTCATCAAAGGTAGCGCCGCAGCCCTGAACAAACTTGTCAACCATCAACCTGCCACAACATGAGCCAGTTACTCACACCTGTATATTCTATCAAAAAAATAGCCTCTGCTTCCATTCCAGTTGGTTGGGAGGGTGCCGATGCCATTGCTCAACAACTTTCGGAGGGCTATATCGTACTTTGGCAGCACCATGCAATCTTTACCGGAGTCATTGAAGGCGGGAACACTACATGGCTGAACGATATTCAGCCGGTCAGCGGAGACGAGCACCTCTTCAGGGTACGTGCATTCAATGAGGCAAAGGAGTTCCATTTTTGGAAAACCGGCGGCAACATACAGGGGCGATTGCGGACTGACGCTCCGGGAGAAGGTCAGGAAATAGTCGATGCTTCTATGATGTTGCGGGGAGTAGTCGGAAAACTCCTTCAGAAAGCTCATGCCGACCTTGCAGTTTCTGACTTAGCGGTTGTCACCCGCAACTATATAGATTACGATGCCGCCACCCAGCAGGCCGGCTATGTGGACAGCCGCTTTGTGAAATTTCAACCTTTTAACATAAACCAACCATGAAAACCGCAAAATTGATCAAGCAAGGCAAAGGCTGGCAACTGGCAGGGGAGAAGACGCTCCCTGTAACAGGTGATTTTGGACTTACCGATGACATGAACGGTCAGGAAGTTGAATTTGACAATTCGGGAGGGCCGGTCAAGGTCATTCGCTTCAATGGCAAAGATTACACCAAACAACAAACACAGCAGCAGGATATGGCAAAGTATCAAAAACATTACGGAAATGAACGCCACGGTAAGTATCAGCAACAAGGCAACCGAGGCAATCAAGGCGGCGGCGGACGACAAAATGAACCTGCTCGGGCGCCATATAATTTTGTGCCACTGAATGATATCGTGGTACCCGCCGAAACTGGGGTTGGGTTTGACTCTTTTGCAGAGGGGAGATTGTCGGGGTATATTGAGTTAGAAGTCAAAGCGCTTTCGCCGCTTTTCATCAAAGGGCATGATGGTGAATTTTTCAGAGCAAACGAAAATCTATACATTCCAGGAAGCTCAATAAGAGGCCTGACAAGGCACATACTAGAAATTGCTTCATATTCTGCCTTAACCATATTTGAGGACAAAGTCTTTTATCGTCGTTCAACGCTCACTGATGATGGTGATAAAGTATATGCTGGTTTCATGAGATACATGAATGGGGGATACTTGATTTTTCCAGGAAATGCTAAGCAAGAACCCAGTTCAGACATACGCCAAGCCTATAAGTACAAATTTAGCAACGATGCCTGCACCTTTTCTACCGGAAAGTTTGGCCATCGTCTTATTGTATGGAAGATTAATATATCCGAGGGGATAGAGAAACCAGTACCAAGTCGCGTGATTAAAAGTTATCAATCCGATAATACGAGGAGCGAGCAAGCGATTGACCTGATAAAATCTTTGAGAAAAGGTTTGATTCTAAACTCAATAGGAGAAAAAATCAACAGGGAAACTATTGAGATTCCAAAAGAATTAGGTATCCCGGTATTCTATCGTCTAAATGATAATGGTACAGTTTACTCTATTGGCCACGCCAAGTATCACAGGATGCCGTACTCCTCATCCGTTTCTGACCATGTCCATCAGACTAAACTAACGAATGGATTTGATTTTGCCGCGTCTATTTTCGGAACAACGGAGCACGCCAGCAAGGTGTTTTTTGAAGACCTGCATCCGCTTTCAGAAGTGCAAACAGTACTGGATGAAGCGAAACACCCGAAGATACTTTCCTCACCAAAACCAACTACCTACCAACATTATCTTGAACAACAAAAGGGCGTATCACCGAAAAAATGGTCGGATGCAGGAGTTCCTATTAGAGGTTTCAAAAATTATTGGCACCGCAAAACGAGTAGTGATCTACGTGATCCCCATACTTGGATAGAAACAAAAAAGGAGATCACAAAAAGTCACCATCCCCCAATCAATCCGGTTTCACAGGGAAGTGTTTTTGGGGGTAAAATCCGATTCGAGAATCTTACCAGACAGGAGCTTGGAGCGCTTTTGCTTTCATTGGATTTACCCCAAGGATGTGGGCATAAGCTTGGTTTAGGAAAACCGCTTGGACTGGGATCAATCCAGATCGTCCCTAATCTTACGTTAATCAATCGAAAGGCACGTTATGCTGAAGTTTTTGACTCAGAGGCTACCTGGTCTGCCGCAGAAGAACTTGTTGAGAAGATGACTCCATATGAAGACGCTTTTGCCAAATATATTGCAAAGCATACTCAACAGCAGATAGATGATTCTAACTCCTATTGGGAGAAAGATGCTCGAATGAAAGAGCTCAAACATATGCTTACTTTAGAACAGATGCCAGGGAGGGTTTCTTGGGAAAACAGGACACGCTACATGGAAATTGAGCGGAATGTCAATGAGCAAATAACGAATGAATATAAATACCGCCCCATCCTCCCCCCCCCCCTCCGAAGCAGTAAAACCCAACATATACACCAAAGACTAACCAACCATGACCCTCCTCCAACTTCTCAGCGCTCAGACCCTTCAGAACCTGCTACCGATTATCGCGCTCCAGCCGGAGCGAGTGGTGTCGGTTGCAAGCAAAGGTGGTTTTTTGAATACAGCCGAATGGATAAAAAATGCCTACGAAAAACTCAGGAAAAAGCATCCTGATCTTCGAAAGATAGAGTTTATTGGATATCAGGAGGCAACGTCCTCAACTCCCGATGTGCAGGAGGCGCAATCGCTGGCGATCAAGTACGCCGATAAATATCCTGACCTATGCCTCAACTTCACAGGCGCAACAAAAATGATGTCCGTTGGCGCCTATCTGGTAGCTAAGGATAGGTGTCTTTCTACTTACTACTGTGATACCCAAGCCGGCATTATCGTGCCGGGAGGCACCAGCCATAAGCAAGAAAAGATTGATATAGGCCCGATCTTCGACTTGCTGGATGTGGAAGTGATCTTGGAGGCCTATGGCAAGTCATTGGGCAAGCACTGGCGCTCCCAACCAAGAACAGATGCAGAAATTGCATTTGGGAAAACGGCTTTTTCATTGGTACAAAGCCAGCAGTTTAAATTCCATAGGTTTATCCAAGAAATTAGAAAGTCTGCTCAACCTGGTAAACCTTTGCCGGCCTCACCGAACCCTGCCATTGAGGCCTTTTTGCACCAGGCAGTCGCCTTGGGCTACCTTAAACGCCATAATGGTACTTATGAGCTGCCTTTCCGTGACTTGCACAAGGACGCAAGAGAGAAAAAGGATCATAAAGAACAGATGCTAGCCTATTTGGACGGTTTTCCCTTTGAGTATTACGTTTATGACCTTGTGAATCACTCCAATCGCTATGCAGCACCGCTTAGCAATGTGGAGCCTGTCGGCGACCCGGTATCCTTTGGAGAGGTGGATATCATCTGTGTTGATAGAAAAGAAAAAGGTCTGGCTTGTATTTCTTGTAAAGGGAGTTTCACAGGGGCAAATAAGTTGGAGCACCTTGAATCCTTTGTCCAAAGGGCCGATTACCTTGGTGGCATATTCAGCAAGAAAATTTTGTGCGTAGCAAGCAGTTTTTTCCCTCCTATCCAAAAAAAAGAAGACCCAGACTTCCGCCAAATCTTGACTGACAAGTGCAAGTCATTGAAAATTGAACTTTTTATTGGCTCAGAGATACAGAAGCATTTTCAAGGCTGAGTTTTTCCTTCAGTTCAAATCATCACAGAGCATGGTCTACTAACTATTTTCTTGAGTAACATTTATGCCTCCAATCTTGAGCGCTATGCGTTCAAAATTCAAATCAACAATCATATCTTGCCATGCCACGAAAATTCATCTCCTTCCTCGGCGCCATTCCATACGAGCCTGCGCGGTATTTTTTTGATAACAATACCGCTTTGTTATCACAGCCGACCGTATATGTTCAAGAGGCTATTTTTGAAAAAGTGCTAACCGATTGGCAGCCAACCGATGCGGTAATAATTTTTACTACGGAACAGGCTCTGCATTACAATTATCAGAACAGAATTACCCGGGGAGAGGGTCTGCTCGAAGGAAAAGGGCTGGAGCAAATTCTGCAACGTCTGAGTCAGCAAGGGCGTATCGGATTATTTTCTGCCGTCAATATTCCGAATGGAAACACTGAAGAAGAAATCTGGGCCGTTTTTCAGACTGTTTTTCAAAGTATTGCGGAAGGGGACGAATTATATTTTGATATTACCTATGGTTTTCGCTCCTTGCCAATGCTTGGTATGGTGCTGTTGGATTACGTTCGCACCTTGCAGCAAGTCAAGATAAGGCGAATATTTTATGGAAATTACGAGGCGGGCCGAAATAACCAGCGACCGGGTGAAGTAGTGAACGCCCCGGTACTAGATTTAACGCCCTTTGCTCAATTACAGGAGTGGACGGCTGCCGCGCGGGCTTTTTTGCAAGGTGGAAATGCCGAACCAATCGCTTCGCTGACGGAGCAGAATAATCCGGAGATTAGTCGAAATTTACGGTTGTTCGCACCGGCTATCCTGACCTGCCGAGGTTTGCAGATAACCAAGGATATTGATATATCCTCTTTTAAAACGCTTGTCGATAGCAGTCTGACCCTTCCGATTGCGGCTCAGTTGCGACCGCTTCTGGAAAAAATCCAGGAAAAGCTGTCCCCATTTTCAAGTGATAACCTGCAAAACGGCCTCAACGCGGTTAAATGGTGTATCGATAACGGTCTTATTCAGCAAGGGTACACCTTTCTGCAGGAAACGATGGTCAGCATAGTACTTGAACGCGTACTTTCTTCGGCATATCTTACCGAACGCAAATATCGTACGAATGCCGGCGCTGCCTTAAACGGCATTAAACCCGACAGGCTACGGCTACGATCTGATGAGACGATTCCCAATGACGAATATACACAACTGTTTGACTACGTTCAACGGCACCCGGGTTTGGTTGATCTTTATAAAAGACTTATTGGACATGACGGTCTGCGAAACGACATCAATCATTGCGGATTCAAAACAGGGTATGCTATGCCTTCAACGCTTAAGGATGAACTTAGCACCCTATATCAACATCTTATACAGATAAATTTACAATAACCACCCATGCTCCTCAACCTTTCCAACCACCCTTCCCCCCTCTGGCCCGACAACCAGCAAGCAGCGGCCCGCGGGCAATTTGGCGAGATCGCCGACCTGCCTTTTCCGGCTATTGATCCCGACTGCGACACCGCCGAGGTGGAGCAGATGGCTGCCCAGTATGAAGCCTTAGTGGCCGAGCGCTTGCAAGGGGCAGCGGCACCAGCGGTACACCTGATGGGCGAGATGTCGTTCACGGTTGCGCTTACGGCCCGCTTGCAGCGGCGCGGCCTCCCCGTTTACTGCAGCACCACCCGACGCCAGGTCATCGAAGAAAAAGACGGCCGCAAAACCACCCAGTTTGTTTTTGTCCGCTTCCGGCAGTACCCCGCCGTCCAATCGTAAATCGCCTCTTGCTCGCTCGGCCGTCTCGCTCGGCAATCTAAATCGTAAATCGTAAATCGTAAATCGTAAATCGTAAATCGTAAATCCAAAATCGTAAAATTCAAAATCCCTCCACCAGTTTCCGTTGACACCACTAGATTACAACATACCCCGGCACGCCGCTCCCAAAACGGCGCGCCGGTTTTTTACGATTCCGGCACGGCGAAAACTCCGACAGATCGAACCACGCGCGCACACGTCCGCCTTGCGGATGCGTGTACGACGACTCGCCCCCCCCCATAGATGAGGGCCGACAGCGCGGGGGCGTTGCCCGAGGCCTCGTTGAATGCCCGGAGGCCCTTGAAAAAGTCGGCCTAGGCTCCTCGAGTGAAATGCTAGTGCAATTCCGACACCGAGCGAATGCCGATTGGACGAAAGTTTGACGATTTAGGAATCGGATTCCTAAATTGTCAAAACCATAAAAATTTTCCCCGATGCAAAATAGGCTGCCTGTCGGCACCACACCTTTGCTCCGTTGAACGCCAGGAAGCAATCCGAGCGAAGAAAACTCGCTGCCCATGCACCGCGCCCGCGGCACTAGGTCCACGCTCCGAACAAAAAAATCTGTCCCCACCCGCCCCTGTTCACCAAAAAGCCATACTTTTGGTGAACGAAAACACAAAAAGCAGTTATGATTGTACGTTTTCTATTGGATCGCTTGCGTGCCCGTATGTTTCGGGGCAAGGCACTGATCGTTTTGGGTGCCCGGCAAACCGGGAAAACCTCGCTGGTACGGCAGTTGATGGCCGAGTGGGCCGACCAATCGGTGTTTCTGAATGCCGACCGCCCCGAGGTGCGGCGCCAGTTGACGGATGCTTCGGTGCCGGTGTTGCGGCAACTGACCGGCAATGCCCGCGTGGTGATCATTGACGAAGCGCAGCGCATCAAAAATATTGGGCTGACGTTGAAATTGTTCACCGACGAATTGCCGGAGGTACAGGTGGTGGCCACGGGTTCATCGGCCTTCGAACTGGCCAATGAAATCAACGAGCCGCTCACTGGACGAAAATGGGAGCACTTCCTGTACCCGATCGCGTGGGCCGAACTGGAGGCCGACACCTCCCCGTTGGCCGTGCGCGAGCAATTGGAAACCCGCCTGATCTACGGCATGTACCCAGAGGTCATCAATCAGGCCGGCAGCGAACGCGAGGTGCTGCTGTCTTTGTCGGGCAGTTACCTGTACAAAGACGTATTCGAGTTTCGCGGGGTGCGGAAGCCGGAGCTACTGGGGCAGTTGCTCCAGGCACTGGCACTCCAGTTGGGCGCGGAAGTGTCGTACAACGAGCTGTCGCAGCTGCTCGGGGTGGACAAGAACACGGTTTCCAACTACCTGGACCTGCTGGAAAAATCCTATATCGTGTTCCGTTTGATGCCCCTAAGCCGCAACCTGCGCAATGAAATCAGTAGCAACCGGAAGGTATATTTCTATGACAACGGCATCCGAAACGCCGTGCTCGAGAACTTCAGCCCGCTGGCGCTCCGGCAAGATGTCGGCGCTTTGTGGGAAAACTTCCTGATCAGCGAACGCTGGAAAATCAACCAGTACTTCGACCGGCACGGCAAACGCTATTTCTGGCGCACCAAGGCACAACAAGAGATTGACTACATCGAGGAGGCCGACGGCCAGTTCCGGGCTTGGGAGTTCAAATGGAATCCCAAGGCCTCCGCTCGGTTCTCCACCGCTTTCATAGAGGCCTACCATCCGGTGGACACCATGGTCGTCTCGCCGGACAATTTCGAGCTGTTTTTGCGTCCAGTTCAGGGGGGCTGATTTTTTTTTCAAAAATTTTCCCCGATGCAAATAGGCTGCATTTCGGGCCGCCACCTTTGCACCGTTGAACGCGGGAGGCAATCGGGGGGAGCGAAAAAAAAAATCGCGCACCCGGGAACTCCAAGCCTTCCCCCACGGGTTTAGCGCCTCGTTGTTCATCAACATCGCCGGAGAAGTTTTTTTCTCGGCAAAGCAAAAAAAGTGACATCGCCACGGGCGGCACACGCGAAAAATGAAAAAATCGCTGCCCGTGCACCGCGCTGTGAGCATCCGCCAGATGCCCGCGGCACCGGGCCGCGACCCATTGTTCACGCTCAAACTTTGCTTTGCTATGGCTTACTTTCCTGTCTTCAACCCTGCCCGGCTCCCACTCCCCTCGGGTGCTGCAAGTGCGCAGCAGCTGCTGGCCGACCAGTTCGGCGGCGCAGCCGACCTGACGAGCGCCGAGCGCCAGGCTCTGGGCCGCGTGCGCGGCTTGCTGGCGGGCCAGCCATCGGACGAAGCGCAAACGGCGCAGCGCTTGGCCGCCGTAGTGCCCGGCATGACCAATGCCGTGACCTACCGTCCCGACCAAAATGCTTTCGTCGGCACTGGCTACACCAGTGCGGCCGGCAACACCTACTTCAGCACGGCACGGCTGACCGCCGCCATCGCCATCCGAACCGACATCGGCATCGGCTACGCTCGCGTCTTCCTCAACGCCATCCACATCTACTCGGCCGACGGCCAGCGCCGCCTCTTGGCCCACCGCGACTACCACTGTTGTTTCTACTCGGAACAAGCCGTGATGAGCGGTGCCATCGCCCTCCTCCGCGACCTCATTCTCGACAGCATTCCCGCCGACCAGCGTGCCCACGCAGAGGCCGATGCCCGCCTATTGGCCGAGCGCATCGTCCGCGAAGCCTACACCAACGACCAAGTACAACTCCTGCGCACCAAAACCGCCCTGCTGGATTGAACGATTTGCGATTTACGATTTGCGATTTACGATTTATGATTTACGATTGCCGAGCGCGACTTGAACGATTTACGATTTATGATTTACGATTGCCGAGCGCGACTTGAACGATTTACGATTTACGATTTATGATTTACGATTGCCGAGCGCGACTTGAACGATTTACGATTTACGATTTATGATTTACGATTGCCGAGCGCGACCGATAACCCACACTACCATACATTTTTACTGTCATTTTCAAAAATAGGCTTTGTTGCATGAATAAATAAAATTTGGCCATATTGTTTTGTTCCAAATAAATTTCAAAATTTTAGTCAATTAATAAATTTTAAAAATTCAAATTGCCAATTATCCAAAGAAAAAATGTTCATGCAACAAAGCCTCAAAAATATCCAGTAATGTACCGATACCCACGTTCAGTAATCGTAAATCCAAAATCGCAAATCGCCAAGTCTCGCTCAGCCCCACGCTCGTCAATCGTAAATCGTAAATCCCAAATCGTAAATCGTAAATCCCAAATCGTAAATCGCAAATCGTAAATCCCAAATCGTAAATCGTAAATCCCAAATCGTAAATCCCAAATCGTAAATCGTAAATCCCAAATCGTAAATCGTAAATCCCAAATCGTAAATCGCTAAATCGTAAATCCCACCATGTCGCTCCTCGCCCACTTCCCCGCCACTACCGCCCTCACGGCAGACCAGCGTTCGGCCCTCGAGGCCCTGCAAGCGTTCATGGCTGCCGACGGCCCCGATGCGGCCCAGGTGTTCGTCCTGCGGGGTTATGCCGGCACGGGCAAGACCTTCCTCATGCAGGGCGTAGCGGCATGGCTGCGCGCTGCCGAGCGCACGGTGTTGTTTGCGGCGCCCACCAATCGGGCTGCCAAGGTGCTGCAATACCGCACCGGCACGGAGGTGCTGACGCTCCACCGCCTGTTGTACGAGTACGCCGACGGCGAGCACCGCTTGATGGGCCGGCCGGAGCACTTTGGCGATGCTCCGGTGCTGGTGGTGGACGAGTCGTCGCTGCTGGCCGATTTCACGCCTGAAGGGGCGGACATGCGCTTTGGCAGCGGCCAGCTGCTGACCGACCTGCTGCTTTTTTTGCAGCTCGACCGCTTTCCCGGCACCCGCATCGTGTTCGTGGGCGACCCGGCACAGCTGCCGCCCGTGGGCATGCGCTATTCGCCGGCGCTGTCGGATGCCAACCTGCGGCGGCTGACCCGGCGACCGGTGGCCGTAGCCGAACTGACGACCGTGGTGCGCCAGCAGGCCGACAACGGTATCCTGACCGTGGCGCACGCCATGCGCGAGGCCATCGCTGGGCGCGACTTCCAACCCCGGCTGCCGCTGGAGCGCGTCCGCGAGGTGCGCCTCTGCAACGGCTCGCTGCTGCTCGACAAGTACTTCGAGCGCAGCCCCGAGCGCCCGTCGGGCCGCCAGATCATTCTGGCGCACAGCAACGAGGCCATCCGCGCCTACAACCGCGAGGTGCGGGCACGCTATTTCCCGGAGGCCCAAGACCGCGTGGCGGCGGGCGACTTCCTGCTGGTGACCAACAACCTGTACGGCCTGGAGACGCCGCTCACCAACGGCGAACTGGTGCAGGTGGTGCAGACGGGAGCGCTGGAAAAGCGCACCGTACGCGCAGCCCGGAGCACGTTCAAGCCCGTGGAGTGCCCGCTGCTCGCGTTCACCGAGCGCGAGGTGATCGGCGAGTTCCACTTCCGCGACGCGCTGGTGGCCGTGCGCACGGGCGACGGGCAGGTGCGCCAACTGGCCGTCAAGGTGCTGGAAAACTGGCTGCTCGCCGGCGGCGACCAGCCGTTCCCGGCAGCGGCACAGTACCTGCTCAACCGCATCGCCTACGACCGCTTCTTCGAGGCCAACCGGGCACTGTACTACCAAGACCGGGAACGCTTCAAGAGCCTGCGCAAGCAGTATGCCCGCACCGACCTGTACGCCAACGCCTTGCGTTGCCGATTCGGCTATGCC
The DNA here is from genome assembly GCA_026129545.1 of Saprospiraceae bacterium. Classification (NCBI taxonomy): domain Bacteria; kingdom Pseudomonadati; phylum Bacteroidota; class Saprospiria; order Saprospirales; family Saprospiraceae; species Saprospiraceae bacterium. Next base: position 27,509 of record JAHCHX010000006.1, on the reverse strand, counting down.
ATCACTTGCCACAAGGCGCAGGGCGGCGAGTGGGACTTCGCTTATGTGGACATGTGCGCCCAGATGACCCGCGACAGCGCCGAGTTTTACCGCTGGAGCTACACGGCGATCACGCGGGCGAAGAAGCGGGTGTATTTGCGGCTGAACCCAAGATGATTTTTGGATTTACGATTGACGATTTACGATTGCCGAGCGAGAGGGCCGAAGGGATTTTTGGATTTACGATTGACGATTTACGATTGACGATTTACGATTGACGATTGACGAGCGAGAGGGCCGAAGGGATTTTTGGATTGACGATTTACGATTTACGATTGACGATTGACGATTTACGATTGACGATTTACGATTTACGATTGACGATTGACGAGCGAGAGGGCCGAAGGGATTTTTGGATTGACGATTTACGATTGACGATTGACGATTTACGATTGACGAGCGAGAGGGCCGAAGGGATTTTTGGATTTACGATTTACGATTTACGATTTACGAGCGAGAGGGCCGAAGGGATTTTTGGATTGACGATTGACGATTGACGATTTACGATTGCCGAGCGAGAGGGCCGAAGGGATTTTTGGATTGACGATTTACGATTGACGATTGACGATTGACGATTGACGATTGACGATTTACGATTGCCGAGCGAGAGGGCCGAAGGGATTTTTGGATTGACGATTGACGATTTACGATTGCCGAGCGAGAGGGCCGAAGGGGGGCATTTAGGGGTCGTTGTTTTTGGGCGGTTTGGGGGGCTTGGAGGGTTTGGGGGAGGCTGGTTTGGCGCGGGAGGTTTTGATGGATGCGACGATGATGGCGAGCAGTTCGTCGGCTTCTTTGTAGAGCGGTACCACGGGGGGGCGGAGTTCGGCAGACAGGGCGACGGCGAACTCGAGCCAGAACATGGACTCGTCCAGTTCTTCTTCGACGGTCTTGAGTTTGTTGATAAAGTCGGGCGTGGACTTGCCCCTGCACGCCGCTCGATAATTGGCAGCCGCCGAAGGCGCCGACCGCACCAACTGCCCCCGGACAGCCTTAAACTCCGGCTCTTTGGGAAACTGCCGCGTGAACAGGACGACCGCCACCGCCCAGTCCTTCAAGCGTTTCTTTAGTTCATCTTCCGTCATAAAAACAGTATTTTAAAATGACAATCCAAAACAAAACTATCAAACAAAAACCAACCTAACCAATAATTTTTTCACTCGTCAACAAGAAACGTCTCGCTCAATCCTCTCGCCCGGCAATCGCAAATCGTAAATCGCAAATCGTAAATCGTAAATCGTAAATCGTAAATCGCAAATCGTAAATCGCAAATCGTAAATCGTAAATCGTAAATCGTAAATCGTAAATCGTAAATCGCCTGGTCTCGCTCGGCAATCGTCAATCGTAAATCGTCAATCCAAAATCAAAAGCCATGCAAGTTTACATCAACACACCCGGCTGCAAGGTCAGCATCAAGGAGGGCCACTTGGTGGTCTATCCGCCCAAGGCCGACGAGGCGGCGGAGGTGCAGCGCGTGCCGTTGCGGCAGATCGAGACGGTGTTTGTGCACCGGGCCACGCTCCTGACGGCGGAGCTGGCCTTTGCGGCGGTGGAGCACGACATAGACGTGCAGTTTGTGGACCGGCGGGGCAAGCCCGAGGCGCGGCTGTGGAGCAGTCGGTTTGGCAGCATTTCGGTCATACGGAAAAAGCAAGCCTTGTTTGTGCAAAGCCTCTTAGCGACTGCTTGGGTACAGCAGCTGCTGGCTGAAAAATGTGAGCATCAGGCTGCTCTATTGCTCAGCCTTCCCCAGCCGGCGGAAGAAACCTTTGCTGCGGAAGCGGCCATTAAAATTAGCGAATATCGTACGCGCATCCTCGCCGCCCCGCAGGAGCGATTGAGCGATGCCGCCCCGAAATTGCGAGCACTGGAAGCCGCTGCATCGAAGACTTATTTTCAGGCTTTGAGCACAATGATGCCGCCGCAGTACCGCTTTGCCCAGCGCTCGCAGCATCCGGCAACCGATATGTTCAACTGCCTGCTCAACTACGCCTACGGCATCCTCTACGGCAAGGTGGAGCACGCGCTCATCCGTGCCGGCGTGGACCCGTTCATCGGCATCTTTCACCGCGACGAGTACAACCGACCTGTGTTAGTGTATGATGTCATCGAGAAATTTCGCCACTGGGCCGACTTCGTGGTGTGCCGCCTGTGTAAGCAGGAAGTCATCTTTCTGGAGTTTTTTGAGGTCGAGCAAGGAGCCTTCTGGCTCAATCCTTACGGCAAGCGTATCCTCATCCAAGCTTTTGCCGACTATATGGACGAGGTAATCATCTGGCAAAAAATGGAGCGTTCGCGCTACACCCACATTGACCTAGCCGCACAAGGGCTGGCCACGTTATTTAAAGGGTTTGAGTGACTTTGCGATTTACGATTTACGATTTACGATTTACGATTTACGATTTACGATTTACGATTTACGATTTACGATTGCCGAGCGCGATTGCCGAGCGAGACCGATACCCCCGTTCAGTAATCGTAAATCCAAAATCGCCCAGTCTCGCTCGGCCCTCGCGCTCGGCAATCGCAAATCGCAAGTCTCGCTCGGCAATCGCAAATCGCAAGTCTCGCTCGGCAATCGTAAATCGTAAATCGTAAATCGTAAATCCCAAATCGTAAATCGTAAATCGTAAATCGTAAATCGTCATGTTTTACCTCGGTCACAACCTGCTCGACACCGCTGCTGCCCTCCAGCCCGCCACGCTCGAATCGGTCTTTCACCGCTTGCGCGACGATGCCGCACTCCGCGACGACACCGAGCGCCTGCGTCGAGTGAAACAGCTCGATGCCAGCGCCTACACCCGGCTGAAGGTGCGGCTGCCCTTCTTTTGCTGCGGCCAATTTGACGGTGGCCTGCGGCGCACCGAGCATTTTGAGCAAATCCAAGCTTGGGTGCTCGATGTGGACAAGCTCAGCGGCGATGCAACAACCCTCGCTGAATGGAAGACCCAGCTGAGCGCCGACGAGCGCGTGGCGCTCCTCTTCCGTTCGCCCGGTGGCGACGGGTTGAAACTCGTGTTTCGACTCGACGAGCCTTGCACCGACACCAAAACCTTCACCGATGCCTACAAAGCCTTTGCCTTTGCGTTCGGGGAACAGTATGGACTGAGCAAATACATTGACTTTCGCACCTCGGATGTCACCCGTGTCTGCTTCATGGCCCACGACCCACTTGCCTACGTCAACCCTCTGGCCGACCACATCGGCTGGCGCGGCCTTCTGCCGGAGCAAACCCAGCCAGCAATGGCCGAACTATTGGCCGAAAAAACCGGAGCGGCCGCACAACCCGCCGCAGAAAAACCCGGGCGCAGCCATGCCATCCACCCCGATACTTACGCCGACATCCTGCGAAAACTACAGACCCGTGCGCGCCCCAACCCGCTCAAGCGCGACGTGTTCGTGCCTGAGGCTATCGGGCTGGCGCTGCCTGTGGTGCAAGCCGCGCTAGAGGCGCAAGGCATCCAAGTGGCCGAGGTGCGGGACATCCAGTTTGGCAAGCAACTGGCTCTGAAGTGCGGCAACGATGCGGCGGAGATCAACCTGTACTACGGCAAGCGCGGCTTCAGCGTGGTGCAGGTGCCCAAGCGCAACACCAACGAAAGCCTCTGTGGGCTGGCAGTGTTTGTGACCGAACAGGCCATTTTCAGCCGTCACGAGTGGTACGGCCGCGCCCCGCAAGAGGCCGCCGACACCATGCCCAGCGGCGGCGCGGCCGACCAAGCGGACATCCTGTTCTGAAGGCTTCACCCACCACCCGCACCACATAGCCAAGCGACCCCGTCAAAATCGTAAATCCCAAATCGTAAATCCCAAATCGTAAATCCCAAATCCCAAATCGTAAATCCCAAATCGTAAATCGTAAATCCCAAATCGCAAATCCCAAATCCCAAATCCCAAATCGTAAATCCCAAATCGTAAATCCCAAATCGTAAATCGTAAATCGTAAATCGGCACCATGGCCAAACGCCCGCGCAAACCCGACATCAGCTTCCCTGAGCGCCTGCGCCGCCTGCGCGAAGCGGGTCTTCGCACCGAGCGCCTACAAGGCTACCTGCCCGAGCGCCACCGGCAGCTGCCCGACTTGGAAGAGCGTGTGCGCAGCATCGAACACTTCCTCCGACACGCGAACGAAACCAACAACAACACGATGTTATTCTTCATCATGTACGATATCGAAGACCACAAGGTACGGCGGCATCTGGCCAAGTACCTGAGCAAAAACGGCTGCATGCGTATGCAGAAATCGGTCTTTATCGGCAGCACGGAGCACAAACGCTACCGCGAAATCGCGCAGACACTCGAAGAAGTGAACAGTATGTATGAGAATGGCGACAGCATTCTTATCTTGCCGGTCACCCGCGAAAGTATGGTGCAGCTCAATGTTATCGGCAAAGACCTAAATTATAAGATGGTGACCACGCCTCCAAACGTCTTGATAATATGAACATAAAAGGGATAACTTTGCACCTCCGAAAAATCAGGCCGACGCTTTGGAGAGAATATATGTTTTTGGCAGGTTTTTTAGAGTTAACTTACTGTTTTCCAATTTGTTTGAATAATATACCCCCCAAAGCCATCTTCCAGTAAAAGAAGGGTTAAGACCTTTGAGGCTTTCAGGGGTTAACCCCGACAACCCCAAAGCCATCTTCCAGTAAAAGAAGGGTTAAGACCAGAATGCTGCGGCATCTATTTGGCGTTGCAGCCCCAAAGCCATCTTCCAGTAAAAGAAGGGTTAAGACTCATAAGTAAAAGGTATAATGTGAATGTTACGGCGGAATCCCCAAAGCCATCTTCCAGTAAAAGAAGGGTTAAGACAACACCTTTGGCCGTCCGTCATCAGTCTTCTTACTGGAAGACCCCAAAGCCATCTTCCAGTAAAAGAAGGGTTAAGACTATTGAATTGTGACCGTCACTGTCGGCTGAGCGCCAACCCCAAAGCCATCTTCCAGTAAAAGAAGGGTTAAGACAAATTTTTGAGTTTTTAGTCCGCCTCGGGCGGCGTATCCCCAAAGCCATCTTCCAGTAAAAGAAGGGTTAAGACGGCTACTAATTCTTCGTAGAAGAAGAAACTAGGGCCAAATTCCCCAAAGCCATCTTCCAGTAAAAGAAGGGTTAAGACTTTTTGCGCAGGCGCTCAATTGCGCGCTGGGCACTCGCCGCCCCAAAGCCATCTTCCAGTAAAAGAAGGGTTAAGACAATCATGTTGTATCCCACGTCATAACTGCGAACACCTCCCCCAAAGCCATCTTCCAGTAAAAGAAGGGTTAAGACTCAACTGTAACCATCACTGTCGGCTGAGCGCCACCCCAAAGCCATCTTCCAGTAAAAGAAGGGTTAAGACCATGTCGTACAGTCCTAGTTCGTTGGCTTTTTTGCTCCCCAAAGCCATCTTCCAGTAAAAGAAGGGTTAAGACTGGGATACTATGCTGGGCTATACAACAGAGCGAATCATCCCCAAAGCCATCTTCCAGTAAAAGAAGGGTTAAGACTTGGCATTTTACTGCCAACTGGGTGCGTCTTGCCGCTCCCCAAAGCCATCTTCCAGTAAAAGAAGGGTTAAGACCTTTTAGCCTTTATATCCTCGAACTTTTCCTTGAGGAACGCCCCAAAGCCATCTTCCAGTAAAAGAAGGGTTAAGACAATTGTTCAAGCAGCATTTTGCGTGCTGCAGCTGGCGTTCCCCAAAGCCATCTTCCAGTAAAAGAAGGGTTAAGACGCACCCGTGAGATTGTGAAAGAACGCTTGAAAATTCCCCCAAAGCCATCTTCCAGTAAAAGAAGGGTTAAGACGAATGATTTTGTTTCTAGAGCTGCCATTGTGAGTTCCCCAAAGCCATCTTCCAGTAAAAGAAGGGTTAAGACCTGTACTCCTGCCCACTCTTCAGCAGTGAGCAAGTCTGCCCCAAAGCCATCTTCCAGTAAAAGAAGGGTTAAGACTTAGTTACGGTTTCTGTTCCCGTATTAGCGTTAAAGCCCCAAAGCCATCTTCCAGTAAAAGAAGGGTTAAGACTTCAGGGCACAACCCCTTTAGGGGGGTTCTTTTTGCCCCCCAAAGCCATCTTCCAGTAAAAGAAGGGTTAAGACCAGTGTCTTGTCGGATGCTGCACCCCGGTTCTCTTACCCCCAAAGCCATCTTCCAGTAAAAGAAGGGTTAAGACTCTTGAGTGTATGTAATAGACACTTCCTTTATTTCTTCCCCAAAGCCATCTTCCAGTAAAAGAAGGGTTAAGACCACTTCTAGCGGCTGTATTGTAGCACCTTCACTCCTTCCCCAAAGCCATCTTCCAGTAAAAGAAGGGTTAAGACTAGAATCTTTCATATCCCACAGTTCGTTAGGATCCATCCCCAAAGCCATCTTCCAGTAAAAGAAGGGTTAAGACGGGCCGCAGTACGAGCGAAGGTTTTCAGGGAAACCTCCCCAAAGCCATCTTCCAGTAAAAGAAGGGTTAAGACACCTTCACCACGGGAGCGTATGGACTCCCCAATATGCCCCAAAGCCATCTTCCAGTAAAAGAAGGGTTAAGACTGGACTAACCTATCACCCTCTCTGTACCGTTAGGGTTCCTCCCCAAAGCCATCTTCCAGTAAAAGAAGGGTTAAGACATGTCTAGTGAATCAAGCTTGTGGTCTTCTGCAATAGATCCCCAAAGCCATCTTCCAGTAAAAGAAGGGTTAAGACCTGCTTTCCCTGCTCATTTGCAAGGGGTGTTTTTACCCCAAAGCCATCTTCCAGTAAAAGAAGGGTTAAGACTCTGACGACCCATTCATGGGTTGGCACCTTTTATGGTCCCCAAAGCCATCTTCCAGTAAAAGAAGGGTTAAGACAACGGCGCTGGAATGGAAACGGCCCCCCCGATGGTGTCCCCAAAGCCATCTTCCAGTAAAAGAAGGGTTAAGACCCTTTGGTCTTTCGACCAAAGGACGGGGTGGCTGCTCCCCCAAAGCCATCTTCCAGTAAAAGAAGGGTTAAGACGCCGTCGGCCGTTTTTTTGGTGTTACTTTCCCGCCTCCCCCAAAGCCATCTTCCAGTAAAAGAAGGGTTAAGACCTACCATCTTTCCATCATCGGCCTTGCGCTCGTCCCCCCCAAAGCCATCTTCCAGTAAAAGAAGGGTTAAGACGACCTTCGAGATTGTCACCCGGTCTCGGATTGTGAGCCCCAAAGCCATCTTCCAGTAAAAGAAGGGTTAAGACTACTGTGACCTTGCTTAAGGGTCATAGTTTTGTACCCCCAAAGCCATCTTCCAGTAAAAGAAGGGTTAAGACATACACAGGATGCCAACTGAAAGTTGGCGTTACAGGTGATATCTATCTATGCTTCGCGCCGTTAGGTTTTGGGCATGGCTGCAATCGCAATCTGCTAAAAATCAAGAATATCAATCATGTTCATCTAACAAATCCTAGCGAATCAAGGTATAACTGTGGAGACTGTCAGGAAAGGCGACTTTATGCCTCGCGCCGCCAAATCTTGGGCATGACTACCAACACAAGCCACTCAAAATCAAAGGTGACGCTCATGTTCCTTTGACCAATCCTAGCGAATCAAGGTAAAAAAGGGTGGCGCAAGGGGGGCCTACCAACAAAAAAACCCGGCCTTTCAAAAGACCGGGCTTCGTGGGTGGAGGATACCGGATTCGAACCGGTGACCTCTTGCATGCCATGCAAGCGCTCTAGCCAGCTGAGCTAAACCCCCATCTCATCAAAAACGCATTTTTGTCGCTTTCGCTTCAAAGTGGCTGCAAAGGTAAAAGAACGGCTTTTAAAGAAACAAATCTTTTTCCTCGGTTTTTATCGCAGGGCATCAGGCAGCTTTGGAAACGGTTTCTTACTCCCCACACCAACATCCGTTGTTGCCGCCCAGCACCGGAAACAACGCTGCTTGTGTCGTCGAGGGTTTGGCGCCGCCTTTCCGATAGCGATACACGTCTTCGTAGCGGAGGGTGTCGCCCGTTGTGAGGGTTTCCATCAAATCGTAGCGCACCACCACTTTTGTCCCAATGGGGGCATAGTAGTAAACACGCCAGGCGTCGGCTTCTTTTAGGCCGATGCAGCCATTGGAGGCGGCTTTGCCGAGCGTGCTGGGGTTGGTGGTGGGGTGAATCATTTGCCCATGGCGGATGCCGTTGATGGAGGGTTCTATCCATGGGATGAGCGGCATTCGGGTGGTGCGGCGGTCGTCGCGGCGGGTATATTTGAATTCCTTTCCCGTCACAGGGTCGAGAAAAAGCGGGTCGCGGCTGATGCGGACGATTTCGCCGGTGCCGGTGCGTGTGCGCAAGTCCACCAGATTGCCTGCTAGCGCCAAGAACTTTTTTTGGTTTTTGCCGACTCGCACGGGGAAGGTGTGGAGCACGCTGTCACCTTCCACGATGCGCAGTTGAAAAGAGGGGATGTTGATGTCGAGGTAGGTGGCCTGCATTCGGTGGAGCAAGTTCGCCGCCGTTTTTTCGCCGGGGAGGTAGAGGGTGTCGCCGGGCCGAAGGGCAAGCATTTGGCGTTGGTCATAGACAAAACTGTCGCGCTCCATCATGCGATAGTAGTCGGTGTTTTCCAAAGTATCTATCAGCCACGCATTGGCGCGCACGAGGAGATGCTCGGTGAGCGGGTACGGCACGAGGGAGTCGTACTGTTGCACGATGGCATCCATGAATTTGAAATAGGCGCCGATGTTGACTGCCTTTGTCACGGGAATGGCCAAAAGTGGCGGCTCCGCGGTGTCAGGTTGTGCCGTTAGCGCCAGTGTATCCGTCGGGAGGGCGGCGGGTTCGTCCTTGTTGCGAGACTTGTGTTTGCAATAAGTTCCGAACACTAGAAGGAGTGCCGCAGCGATGCCGAGCCAATTTTTCATCGTCGTGCAAAATAGAGCGTTATAGAGGGTTTTCGGCCAAAGCAAGCAAGGGGATGGTGGTTTGCAAGGCGACGCTCAGGGTGTCGCTTTTTCCGAAGAGATATTGCCACACGGGGTGGTGTCGCGGAATCATGGCCAATATGTCGGCATTGCTTTCGCGGATGCTTTCGAGGATGCTCGCGCGCACCTCTGCTGTTTCCTCGAAAGTGTAGATGTGCTGGATTTTTTCAAAATGCTGCTCAAGGTTGCTGGGGCGCGCTGGCTTGGGCGCGGTGGAGGGGACTGTCGGCTCCACCACCGTGAACACTTCGATGGCGGCGCCAAAGGCGGTGGCGATGTCTTTCAGCGGCTTCACGGTGGCTTCCAACCCCACCCACGGATTGTCGCAAGCAAAGAGCAGGCGTTTGGGCGGGCTGAAACGCGCATTTTTGGGTACGATCAGCAGTGGGAATTTTCCCTGACGCATCACCTCGAACGTCGTGCTGCCCATGAGTATGTTGAGGGCAGGATTGGAGCCGCGCAGCCCCATCACCACCAAATCGCCGTTTTCGCGCTGCGCGATTTCCTGCAAATGATACGACACCGAACCTGCCTGACTGATGCACTTCACCTCAATGGGATACTGTCGCTCCAGTTCCCGTTTGATTTCCTGCAAGGTCGCTCTATCGCTGGTCTGTATTTCATCAATGTATTTTTCGACCTCGTAGGGCACATCGGTCGTGATGATGGGGTAGGCAAATGCGTGATAGAGCACCAGCCGCGCCCCTGTGGCTTGCGCCAGCGCGGCGGCATAGTGCATGGCATTGTTGGCGTTGTCGGAATAGTCGGTAGGCACGATGATGTTCTGCATGTGTCAAGTTTTTTTGTTTGGTGGCAAAATTAAGGGCGCCCGGGCGGGCCTGCCCAAACACCCGTCACCCAAGCGGGTGATTTTTGTCAGCGACGCGAGTTGAAAACATTGATACTTTTGGGCGAATTATGGATTGGCTTGATTCTCTGAACACGGTGCTGACCCCCTTTTTCATCGGTTTGCTGGTGGCGGCGGGGGTGGGCCTCATCATCGGGTTGGAACGCGAGTTCAACACGCACGACAAGCCGGGGCATCTGGGCGGCATCCGCACCTTTGCCCTCGTCGCCGTGTTGGGCTATGTGACGGCGTGGGTAGCCGCGCAGAACTATATGTCGGTGCTAATCTGTGTGCTGGCGGGCTTTTTTTTGTTGGTAGCGGTGGCTTACCACAAGCAGGCGATGGAGGGCAACATGGGCTTGACCACGGAGGTGGCGCTGCTCGTGACGCTCGTGTTGGGGGTGGCCATCGCAGCAGGCTATATGCGGGAGGCGCTGGCGGTGGTGGTGCTCACCACGCTGATACTTTCGCTGAAAGAGCAGCTGCACGGCATCATCCGGCGCATCACACAGGAGGAGCTGTTCGCCTTCATCAAGTTTATCGTGTTGGCGCTGCTCATCCTGCCTTTATTGCCTGATGAACCATTTGGGCCAGCGGGTTTGCTCAACTTGCGCGACATGGGGTGGATAGTGGTGTTGGTGCTGTCCATCAGTTTTGCGGGTTATTTGATGCTGAAATTTGGCAGCCCCCACAAGGGGATTATGCTGACTGCCGTGCTCGGCGGATTGTTTTCTTCCACCCTGATAGCGTGGGTTTTTTCTGCGAGAAGCCGTGAGCGAAAAGATGTGGCACCGGCCTTCGGCGCGGGTATTGTGTTGGCCTCCACCATCATGTTCGTTCGGGTATTCATGCTGACCACCGTGTTCCATTATCCGGTGGCATGGATGCTGTTTCCGGCGCTGTTGCTTATGTTGTTGGTCAGCCTGTTGCCCAGCTGGAATTTGTTGCGCAACCGCAGCATGGAAAGCGAGACCCCACAACTTGAACCGGGCAACCCGCTGGACATCAAAAACGCTGTCTTTTTCGTGCTGCTCTACATTGGCGTCACCCTGCTCATGTTTGGTTCGAGACAATGGTTGGGCACTACCCTCACATATCTTTCTGGCGCGTTGGCGGGCATTGCCGACATGGATGCCATCACTATTAGCACCTCCAAATGGGCCGCTGCCACGCCCGACTCGAACCGCCAAGCGGCCATCATCATCTTGTTGGCCGTGATGTCCAATTCGGTTTTCAAACTTTTGGTCAGTGTGTTCAACGGGGCTGCGGAATTGCGCCGCCCGGTGTTGCTGGGCTTTGGGTTGGTGTTGTTGGTGGGGGTGGTTTTTCTGACGTATTGGCTGATAGGGTGAGTTTGAACTTTGACAGGATTTACAAGATTTACAGGTTTTGTGCCCATTTGCGGAGGGGTGCATTTCAAATTGTCGCGTGCAAATCGGAGCGCTGTTCCGAGATATGCCGGAATTGCTTCCCGGCGCACAAAAGCAACAACATGAAATACACCCTTTTGGGAGAAATAACCTGTGAACCCCGTAAATCCTGTCGAGGAAAAAATTGCTTGCGAAGCATCTTTTCTCAATGCACCTTCACGACCCGAACGCTTTTGCTCACTTGGCCATTTTGCTCCAAACGGGCAAAATAGACACCGGGCTGCAACTTGTGCCCCACCACGATGGCTCCTTCCCCACCTGCAAGCGACTCGGACTCGACCAAGCGCCCGAACAAGTCGTACAAATTGAGCAGCTGCTCTCCGCTATTGGGTGAGTTGTACTCGATAAGCACTTGGTCTCGAAAAGGGTTGGGGCGTGCGAGCATGGTGGCCTCGAGCAACGGCTCGTCGGTGCCGACGGGATTGCCTTCCTGAATCCAGAAGAAATCGAACGCCGCTTCGTAGGAATCGAACCCTTGATAGGCGGGGTTGTCGAAACATTCGATGCGAACGCGCATACTGTCGGTGATGCTGATGTGGGGTTTGAGGCGCTCGTTGATGACCCGCCAGTTGGTCAGGGTGCCGGGGTAGGTCAACATCAATTTTTCCTCAATACCGTTGCTCACATAGACGCGGATGGAATCGAGCGACTGCTGGTCTTGCGTGAAGTTTGTGAAAAACAATACACCTCTCATTTTTGGGTCGTTGTAGGTCGTCAGGTCCATCGGCGGGGATATGAGGTTCATCGTGCCACTTTCCACGTCGTCTTCGTCCACGGCAGCGGAGGCATTTCCCGTGATGTAGCATTTGTGGCCTATGTCGCTGTTCCAATCGGTATTGGGCACCAATACGATGCCGACGTTGATGCCAAGCGGCACGCCGATTTCCCAGATGCCTTCGGTGGAGGTGCCGCTCACTTCCCACCCGTAGTCGAAGACGAAATCGTCGCGGTAGCCTCTGTCGAGTTCGAGGCTGTAGGTCTGGTCGGCTTGCAGGTTTTGGTTGTTCCTTGTCGCGTAGTTGTATCCCCACGCGCCTGCCACCACCGTGTAGTTTCCGTAGAATATGCCCGGCAAGACGAATTGGCCATTGCCGTCCGCGATAGTCTCAAATTCAATTTGGTTGTTGAGCGCGGCCACATGCGCATAAGGCACTGCCCATCCGGTGGCGGCATCAAGCACATTGCCACTAATGGTGGCGGTGGGCGCTGGGGTGAGCGCAAAATCCAGCAATGTCACCTCGCCTTCTTTCAGCACAGCGGTGACGGTGATGGGGTCGAAACCCAACTTGCTGACCCTCACCTGTACCGAACCGGGGGTGGCTTGGCCGAGAGTATATTGGCCTGCAAGCGAGGTGGATTCTTTCGCCGCACTGCCCAGTATCTCCACCAAGGCGTTGCTGATTGGCATCCCGTCGAGCGCATTGGTCACTTCTCCTTCCAAATAGCAAGCCCGTTGGTAGGTGGGAGTCAGCACCCAAAGCTCCCCGCCACTGTTGTTGGGGCCGTGTATGTGGGTAGCGACGAGGTGGCCGGAAGGCAAATAGGGATAGACCCCCCAACAGCCGATGAACCCGCTGCCCGTCAGCGTGGGCGCGTTGTCGTACCAGCCGACTTGCACCAAATTATTGGGACGCGTGATGTCCACGATGCTGACCCCGTCGGAATACCACGACGTGATGGCGTAATTTTCCAGCACATGCGTATTGTGCACGATAGAGTTGGAGCCGGGATTGGCCTGTATCTTGTCCAGCAGCTTGATGTCTTCCGGGTCGCTCACATCGAAAGAGGCCAGATAGGAATCGCTCACCTCGTCGGTGGTGAACACATAGCGGCGGTCTTGCGACAGCCAAGTGTTGTGTGTGAAACTATTGGGTGTCGGATGTGCCCCGAGCAAGTTGGGGCTTGCCTTGTTGGTCATGTCAACAATGGCAAAAATACCAAAGTAAATATGGGACGCATAGAGCGTGTCATTGTCTACCCAGCCATCATGGACATATCCGAACAGGTCGTATTTCCCAACGAACGTGGGGTGGTAAGGGTCGGCGTTCAGGTCGAGCACCACCGCGCCACCATTGAACAAATTGGTGCCGTACAAATAAGCATACCCTTTGGTGGTGTCAATGTGCAGCGCGTGGATAGTGTTCAACTGGCCGGCAATGGCGCCATCACCGGTGTAGGAATGGTAATCGAGCGTAGGCGACGGCAGGTCACTGAGGTCAATAATCTGAAGTCCTTGTCCGCCTTCGGTGGTGACGTAGGCAAAATGCTTGTAAGTCTTCACCTCTCTCCAAAAATTGTCGGGGCCAGGCACCTGCACGATTTTCACGGGATTGTCGGGGTCGGTGACATCCACGATGCCAAGCCCTTTGGAGGCGCCGACGAGCGCATATTCCCGACCGCCGCCAGCCCACCCGCCTACATTGGCGCAGGTCTGGCCGGGGTAGTTGATTCGGGAGCGATAAGTGATGTTGAAATCTTGAGCTTGCAGCGCGCCCAGCAAATTGCACAGCAATAGGGCGACCGACCATCGGATGGTTGTTGTCATAGCCATAATAGAAAAGTTGTTTTTGTCAGAGACCTGTTTTTGCTCTGGATGAATGCGACCCCAATCACGGCCTTTGGTTGCATATAGGCTTAAAAATTTCGACCGACAATCGTTTTTGCAAGGTATATGTTATTGCAAGGTAGGTCGTCCTGCCGCCCCCCATCTCGTTGCTTGGCCGATAAAAGTCAGCGCGGGCACTAACCCTTGTCATTCAGTCAGCCTCCTCGACACGAATAGTTTTGTCCCCGAAACGCACATACTGATGGCACGACCTCTTGCTTTTTACCCGCTTTTTCTGCTTTTGCTGCTGCTGGGCATCAGCGCCGCATTTGGCGGGTGGGTTTTGATGACCCAACCCGAAATCTTCAGAATGCCGCCCGAGTGGTTGAGTCAATCCCCATTTGGCAGTTTTTTCCTGCCGGGCCTCATCCTGTTTGTTTTCAATGGCCTATTCCCACTTTTTGCGGCGGCGGGTTTGTTGCTGAAACCCAACTGGTCTTGGGCCAATATCTTCAACATCTATCGCGACAAACATTGGGGCTGGACGTATTCGCTGTTTTCCGGCATCATCATCATTATTTGGATAACCGTGCAAATCACCATGGTGGCAAGCTCGTGGCTCCAACCCGCTTACCTCGCCGTGGGGCTGCTCATTTTGATTTTTACGCTCTGGCCAAGCACCATGCGTCACTATCAAATTTTTGAAAAATGAAAAACAATCACTTCCGCACCGCCTATTCACTCTCGTGGCTCATCGTCGTGCTGGCGGTCGTTGCGTCGTTGGGCGGCTTGTTCATTGGCAACCTCTACCGCGACAGCGATTTTATCAAAAACGCTTGGTTTACCAACGACTGGGTGACTTTGGTGGTGGCATCGCCCGCCTTGTCGGTAGCGATGCAATGGGCGCGGCGCTCAACGGGCGCAATTGATATGGATGGGCCTGCTGCTCTATATGCTCTACAACTACGCCTTTTACCTGTTTGGGGCAGCCTTCAATGCGTTTTTCCTGCTTTATGTGGCGCTCTTCACCCTCTCGGCTTATGCGCTCATCTTTGGATTGTCCCGATTGGACGCGGACGCTATTGCCAGCCATTTTAGCGGACATAAAACGCTCCCGTGGATTGTCTTGTTCCTCGTTTTCCTTGCTGCGCCCTTGCTTCTCATAGAGGGCGGGCAAAGCATCCGATTCGTCTTCACGGGCATAGTGCCCGAGGCACCGAGCCTGATTTTCGCGTTGGATTTGTCGTTCGTGGTGCCCGCCACCATCTTGGCCGCCGTGTGGCTTTGGCAGCGCAAGGCATGGGGCTTCGTGCTCGGTGCCATGATGCTCGTGAAAGGCACCACCTACGGACTGGTGTTGAGCACGGCAGCCCTGCGGCTGGTGCTGACCGACGCGCCCCAAAAAGACGAATTTCTGCCATTCTACCTCTTTGTCGCCATCGGCAGCACGGTGAGTCTTACAGTCTTGCTATGGCACCTGAAACCCAACAAACAGTAACAACAAGCAACAAACAACGAACAACAAACAACGAACAACCACCAACAAACAACGAACAACCACCAACAAACAACAAACAACAAACAACCACCAACAAACAACAAACAACGAACAACCACCAACAAACAACAAATAACGAACAACAAACAACGAACAACGAACAACAAACAACCACCAACAAACAACGAACAACGAACAACAAACAACAAACAACCACCAACAAACAACAAACAACGAACAACAAACAACGAACAACAAACAACCACCAACAAACAACGAACAACCACCAACGAACAACAAACAACCACCAACGAACAACAAACAACCACCAACAAACAACGAACAACAAACAACCACCAACAAACAACGAACAACAAACAACGAACAACGAACAACGAACAACCTATGCGCCTCCTCTTTGCTCTTATCCTTCTCATTCACGGCCTAATCCACTTAATGGGTTTTGCAAAAGCCTTCAAATTGGCCGACGTGCCGCAGCTCGCGGGCAGTTTTTCCAAAACATCAGGCGTGCTATGGCTCGTTGTCGCCTTGCTGTTTATCGCCTCCGTGTTGTTTTTATTTTTGAAAAAAGACTGGTGGTGGATGGTGGCCGTTCCGGCAGTTCTGCTCTCGCAAATCCTGATTTTCACCCAATGGCGCGATGCCAAATTTGGAACCTTGGCCAATATCATTGCCCTCGCAGGCATCGTGCTTGCTTACGGGAGCTGGAGTTTCAACACAATGGTCAAGAAGGAATTAGCCGCGTTTTTCCCAAAAGAAATTTCTGCAAGAACGATTTTAACAAAGGAAACGCTCGCGCCCTTGCCGCCAGTGGTGCAGCGGTGGCTCGAGCGCTCTGGTGTCGTTGGCAAAGAACTTGTCCAAATCGCGCATTTGAAACAAACGGGCGAGATGAAAACCAAGCCCGACGGCAGCTGGATTCCCTTCGAGGCCGAGCAATGGAACACTTTGGACAAGCCGGGTTTCATCTGGACGACCCAAATACAAGCCGCGCCGGGCATGACGCTCGCCGGACGCGACAAATATGTGGACGGGCGCGGCAATATGCTCATCAAACTGCTGTCGCTCTATCCCATCGCCGACGCGAAAGGCCCCGAGACCGACCAAGGGACGATGCTGCGCAATCTGGCCGAAATATGCTGGTGGCCGTCCGCAGCGTTGAGCGAGCAGATTCAATGGGAACAGCTGGATACCCTATCCGCCAAAGCTACCATGACTTTCGGCGGCATCACGGCATCGGGCATTTTTAGGTTCAATGTCGAGGGCGACATGGCGAGTTTTGAGGCAAAACGCTACTACGACCGCAAAGAAGGCGCAACGCTGGAAGACTGGCTCGTAGTCAACAAAGGCTACCGCGAGTTCGGCGGCGTTCGGGTGCCTTACAAAAGCGAGATAACGTGGAAATTGAAAGACGGCGATTTCACTTGGCTGAAATTGGAAATCGCGGACATTCAATACAATGAGTCTGCCACGAAGGCGCAAAGGCGCTAAGAGGATGCCTTGTTATACGTCGGAACAGCCTTCCGATGCCTCCCGGAACAGTACTTGTGACCCTCAGACACCCCTTTAAAAAACTTCGCGCCTTAGTGCCTTCGTGGCTAAAAATCTTTCACCATGCGCAGCATCCAACACTACCTGCCCAACCCCCGCCACACCGAAATCAACCGGATTTTTGTGAAAGCCAAACCCGAAGTCGCTTGGCAAGCCGCCCGCCATTTCGACGCCGCCGAGATGCCCTGGGTGCGGCTGTTGTTCGACATTCGCGCCATTCCAGATTGGTTGAAAGGCAAAAAAAGAACGGAAGAAGACCGCAGCGTCAGCGTGGACCAAGTGGCGCGGCGAGGCACTGGCTTTATGATTTTGGAAGAAATTCCGAGCCGCGAGGTGGTGGTAGGCTCAGTCGGCCAATTCTGGCATTTGAACATTCCTTTCGCTTCGGTGAAGCCTTCCGACTTCCGCGATTTCAACGAGCCGGGTTGGGGCAAATTGGCTTGGGCGATTTCGGTCGAGCCTTTCGGCGAGGGCAGCACCGTCTGCCTCGAATTGCGCACTACCGCCACCGACGACGAGAGTTGGGCACACCTCGAACGCTACTACGCCGTCATCGGCCTCGGCTCAAAGCCGATTCGCAGCGCGGCCATGTCGCATTTGCAGGCTGAACTTGGCAAAATGAAACTGCCCGACGAGGAGGAAATCGCACTGCCCGGCGACGACCGCATCCCCGAAGCCCGGCACCAAATGACCCACTCTTTGGACATTGAAGCCCCCCCCTCCATCGTGTGGCGCTACCTGATGCAGCTGGGCTGCGACCGGGGCGGCTGGTACAGCATTGATATATTGGACAATGGCGGCAAGCCCAGCGTTGACCACCTCGTGGAAGGCTGGGAAACGCGAAAAGTGGGCGACAAGCTGGCTGCCACGCCCGCGCGGGATGGCTTTTTCGATGTGTATGCTGTCGGGCAAGCGCAACATTTTGTCATCGGCGGCGAATACGAGCAAAGTATGTTCGGGGGCGGCCCTTTCAAGATGTCTTGGGCATTCGTGTTGCAACCCATTGGCCTTGACGCGACGCGCCTCCTCACCCGTGTGCGAGGGGCATTGGCACCGAAATGGGCCGATTGGCTGATGGGCAACGTAATTTACCCGCCCGTTCACGCCGTCATGCAGACGGCGGAGTTGAAAAACATAAAAAGACTGGCGGAAAGGGACGCGCAAGCGCGTTAGAAAATCTAAGAGGCTGTTTTAAAACCCCTCACCGGGCGGGAAGACCCATCTTTTGGTGCCATCCATCGGCTATTTTTGGCGAATATGCCCCGATATTAGTCAAAAAATGACCCTTGATTATCCCCAAAATCTGAGCCTTCCCACCCCGGCAGGGGTTTTAAAACAGCCTCTAAAAAAAACAGCATTTTATGAAAAACAAATCGCTCGAAAACCTTCAAACCGAGATTGACACGGCGTGGCTCTACGACAAAGTAGCGGAACACGAAGACAACCCTGACATAGCCAACATATTCAGAGGTCTGGCTGAAATCGAACGCAGCCATGCGCAGCATTTTTTGAAACAAAACCCCGGCGTCGCAATGCCCAACCCATCGTGGCGCGCCCGCACGCTCAATTGGGTGGGCAAAGTGTTCGGCTACGATTATTTGCTCGGCGTGTTGGTGGAAACTGAAAAAAGCATCGCCAGCGCAGTCGTCGCAGCCAAAAACCAGCGTCAAGCCCCCGTTTCCGGCACGGAGACGAATCATGTGAAAATCCTGCAGTCGCTGTTGCAAACGAAAGGCCGCGTCTCCGGCGAAAAACTTTCCAAACTCGAAGGAAAGCACAAAACAGTGGGCGGCAACGCACTGCGCGCGGCGGTGCTGGGCGGCAACGACGGCCTCGTGTCCAACATGAGCCTTGTCATGGGCGTGGCAGGTGCCACGGGCGGCTCGGGCGTGCTGCTGGCAGGGGTGGCGGGTTTGTTGGCGGGTGCGCTTTCCATGGCGCTCGGCGAATGGATTTCGGTGAAAAGCTCGCAGGAGCTTTACGAACGCCAAATGGCGCTCGAGCAGGAAGAAATCGAGATGAGTCCCGAAGCGGAAAAGAAGGAATTGGCGCTCATCTACAGGGCAAAAGGCATTTCGGAAGCGGAGGCATGGAGACTGGCCGAAACGACCATCGCCGATAAAGCGCACGCACATGAAGTGTTGGTGAAAGAAGAATTGGGCATCAATGCAGAAGAGTTGCAAGGCTCTGCTTGGGAAGCGGCGCTGTCTTCGTTTCTGTTGTTCGCAGTGGGAGCGATACTGCCTGTGTTGCCATTCTTCTTTGAAAGCGGAACCATCGCAATAGCGTGGAGCCTGATATTGAGCGCGTTGGGGTTGTTCCTCATAGGCGCGGCCATCACGCTGTTCACAGGCAAAAGCGTGTGGTACTCGGGCTTTCGCCAAGTGCTTTTCGGGCTGGCGGCGGCAGCGGTCACGTTTTTTATCGGGAAGCTGATTGGGGTTTCCATTGCAGGGTGAAACGCCGTTTCGACGGTATCGGGGCATGTGGTTTTTTCAGTGTTCTTTTTTTTGAGCGTGCGCGACATTCGGGGCTACTTCTCAAACTCGATGACATACTCCGAGCAGTATTTCCCCAAGTCGGAATACTTGAAAAACAGCCGCGCCCGCTTGCCGAGGCGCAGGCAGGTGTGCTTGTTGGCGATGTCTTCCGGCGTGTTCATGGGCTGGAGCGAAGGGTACCAAATCGTGTGGCCGGGTTTGCTGAACAGCAGTTGCGGCGGTGTCCAGTCTTGCGAATTATTGCCAGTGCCGAGGTCTTGGTGCGGGTTGAAGGAAATATAGACGCTACTGCCAACCCATGACTGGCCTACGACTTTTCCCATGAGCATCACCCAGCAATTGAGGTAAGTATTCCAGCTCACCGAAGGTCCCCAATGGAAGCCGCCCGACGGCGACGAGGCGGGGCCGCCGCCTTGCGCGCGGGGAATCTGCAACGATGCGATGGGCTTGCCCACGCTGTCCCAAGGCGCGTTGAAGCCATCGCCGTCCCAGCGTTTGGCCTTGCCTTGCGGGTTGTCGAGGTCGCCGAGCGCGATGCGGGCGACGCTGATGCATTGGCCGCTCCATTCGGTGTCGGGGTTGTAAGTGGCTGCGTCATAAGTGCCGGGGTAGCCGTATTCGCCGTAAAACAAATAAAGATAATCGCCCACCGCTACTGCGGAAGGGTCGCCCACGCCGCCCGCGAAAGTTTTGGAAGTGTTGTGCGGTTTGAGAATCATGCGCGGCTGCTTGTCCTCTATGAATAGCCCTTTGTTCTCCCAGCTCCAGCCACCGTCGGTGGATTTCATGATGCCGATGCGACACACTGCCGCAGGCGTGATGCGTTCCGTGAGGCCGAGTGGCCAGTCTTTGTCAATGTAGCCTTCGCCAGTGGCGGGGTCGTAGGGCAGTGTTTCGGGGTAGTTTTCATTGTGATAAACGGCGTAGAGCGTGCGGCCACTCGCGTCTTTGGCATCCTGATAAACAGTTTCAAACCACACAGCCCCGTGCAGGCCGGGCTGCCCGACGGGCGCGTTTTTCGGCAGGCGCGGCGCGATGTAGGCCGATGCGGGATTGCTGAAAGCCTCGTCGGCGTGACGGCCGCTGGAGAATTTGAGTTCGTTGGAAAAACCCCACACAGGGTCTTCGCCGTATTTGCCGGGAAAAATGCGGAAGGTGTCGCCCACCCAAGCCTCCGCCATGTTGCAGTCCACGAAGTTGTTGAACCGGAAGGTGTCGGTCTGTATGAGTTGGAAGCGAGGGGGGGTGAAAGTTGCTTTGGCGGGTTTGCCCGCAGGCTGGCAGCTGGCAGCGAGCAGGGCTATCAGTAGTAGGGGGCAGAAGATATTGTTTGTCATGCGCTTAAAAAAAGTAAAACGAACGCAGACAAAGGTAGGAATCCGTTTGTGAAACCATGAGAGGTTTTGCAGACGCGCCACAGAATTAGACCTCTTCTTTTTCCTTGTGGTACTTCTCGGGATTTTGGAAAAAGTCCCTCATAAGTGCCACCATTTGGTTTTGCGTGATGTAGTCCGATGGAAACGCTCCCAGCAGCCTCGGTTTGCAATGCTTGATATTTTCTATTTCTTTTTTCAAGCCTAATTTAGCCTCAGCCGGGCCAAAAATCACAATATCTTTCGCCTCAGAGTTGACGTGTTCCAGTATCTGTTTGAAATAGCGGTGTTCTTCGTGCTTTGCCCGCTCGAGGTTGGTGTCGTCGGGCGGTGAGTACTGCGGCCCCCACGGCGATTTAGAGCGCGAGCCGCCTTTAGTGGCCGGGTGTGTCACTGTCGAATGTATGTGCTTCACGGCAGCATTGCCCTCCTCATCGAAGGCAATAATGTAAGCGTCTTTGAAGTCGAGCCAAATGCCAGTCTGATATTTCATAGTTTGGAAGGAATTTGAATTTTGTTGTTCCAAAATTCGCCCTCTTCGAATATCAATTTACAGAACTTTGCTCACCGGTGGACGTGACTTTTATCATAAAACGCTCCTGATTTGCCAACCCATGCAAATTGGGAGTTTTAGCCTTGCTTAGTGTTTTTTCACCAAGCAGAAGCGGCGGAGTGAGGGGGGGCTTGGCATATAGCGAGGAGTGCGCTTGGTGAGAACGCTAATCGCGGCGGGAACCACTCAAAATCTGACACTTTCACACAAATATACCTCGCACCGCCAAGTTTTGGGCACGGCCCAACGCGCAATCTGCTAAAAATCAAGAACATCAATCATGGGCATCTGACAAATCCTAACGAATCAAGGTATAAAATGCAACGTCCGACCATCATCACCCGCAACATCTGGATGCTTTCGCTTGTCAGTCTTTTCACTGACATGGCCAGCGAAATGCTTTATCCGGTCATGCCTGTCTATCTCAAAAGCATTGGGTTTTCCATTGTGCTTATCGGGGTGCTGGAAGGGGTGGCAGAGGCAACCGCTGGGTTGAGCAAAGGCTATTTTGGCAAGCTCAGCGACACGACTGGCCGACGGCTGCCGTTCGTGCAACTTGGCTATGCGCTCAGTGCCATCTCTAAGCCCATGCTGGCCGCGTTCGTGTACCCGCTGTGGGTGTTTTTCGCGCGCACCCTCGACCGCTTGGGCAAAGGGATTCGCACGGGTGCCCGCGATGCCCTGCTCTCGGATGAGGCCACGCCTGCCACAAAAGGTCGGGTTTTTGGCCTTCATCGCTCTATGGACACGCTTGGCGCGGTGGTGGGGCCGCTGCTGGCCTTGCTTTTTTTGCATTTCTATCCCGGGCAATACGCTTTGCTTTTCCTGCTGGCCTTTGTGCCGGGCTTGCTTGCGGTGGCGCTGACGATGCTCATTCGGGAGCAGCCAAAAGCGAGACGAGAAGGCGCAGCGGCCAAGCCGGGTTTCTGGGATTTTGCGCGTTATTGGAAAAACAGCTCGACGCAGTATCGCCGACTCACGGGCGGCTTGCTGGTATTTGCCCTGTTCAACAGCTCGGATGTGTTCCTGCTGCTGAAAATCAAGGAGGCTGGCTGGAGCGACGCGACCGTGCTCGGGGTGTATATTTTCTACAATATCGTGTATGCGCTCGCCGCCTATCCTTTGGGTGTCGTGGCTGACCGGTTGGGCATGAAGCGGGTGTTCGTGGGTGGGTTGTTGCTGTTTGCCACCGTGTATGCGGGCATGGCGTTCGCTTCTGCCCAGCCCGTTTTTCTCGCGCTTTTTTTCCTCTACGGCATATATGCGGCGGCTACGGAAGGGGTGGCGAAAGCATGGCTCACCAATATCTGCGAGCGCAAGGACACGGCTACTGCCATCGGCGCCTACACCGCGTTTCAGAGCATCTGCGCCCTATTGGCCAGTAGCATGATTGGTGTGATTTGGTATGCTGTGGGGCCTGCGGCGGCCTTTTTGGTCAGCGCCGTGGCGGCGGCATTGGTGGCGGTTTATTTGAGTCGTCTCCAACATCAGCCGAACGGCTGACCTGCGTCATTGGTGACGGGTGTTGCCTAACTCGATTTTTGCAGCACGTTTTTTTCATAAAAATCGTAAAAACTTAGGCAGGGCAGCAGACATTGAATTTTTGACAGGATTTACAGGTTGAATGAAGTGGCTTCGCCGCCAAAAATCCTGTAAATCTTGTAAATCCCGTCAAAACCTGTAGGCTTGTCAACCGAGCCTTATGCGCCTGGTGCTGCCTAAGTTTTTACAAAAAATCAAAACTATGAAAGGCAAATCAGTCATCGTCACAGGCGCTGCCTCCGGCATCGGACAAGCAACCGCCGAACTGTTTGCCCGCGAAGGCGCGCGGGTGGTTGTTTCTGACATTCATGAGGCGCAAGGCCAATCGGTGGCTGCGCGTATTCGTGCCAAAGGGGGCGAGGCGATGTTCGTCCGGGCCGATGTTTCCAAACCTTCGGATATGGAAAAATTGGTGGGGGAAACCATCAAAGCCTATGGGCGGCTCGATGTGGCGGTGAATAACGCGGGCATTTCCGGGGAGCAAAGCCCCATAGCCGATTTGAGCATCGAGGGTTGGGAGCAGGTCATCCGCGTCAACCTGAGCGGTGTTTTTTACGGCATGAAATACCAGATTGCGGCGATGCTAAAAAACGGCGGCGGCAGCATTGTGAATGTTTCGTCCATCCTCGGCGCGGTGGGTTTTGCGGGCGCGTCGGCGTATGTGTCGGCCAAACACGGGCTGCTGGGGCTGACCCAAACGGCGGCTCTTGAGTATTCGGCGCAAAATATCCGCGTCAACGTGGTCGGGCCAGCGTTCATTGACACGCCCTTGTTGAGTGCGTTGGACGAGGAAATGAAAAAGGTGGTCGTGTCGCTCCATCCCATCGGGCGATTGGGCCGCAGCGAAGAGGTGGCGGAATTGATTGTGTGGCTGGGCAGCGACAAGTCTTCGTTCGTGTCGGGGAGTTATCACCCGATTGATGGGGGGTATTTGTCGCGGTGAAACGATTTACGATTTACGATTTGGGATTTACGATTTGGGATTTACGATTTGGGATTTACGATTTGGGATTTACGATTTGGACAGTTATTGGTAGAAAAACTCGATGGTGCGGTAGGGGTTGCTCATTTTGATGGGTAAGCCGTCCGCATCGTACTCATATTCGCTGTGGATGGGGGAAGGGTCGTAATCGGCACAATCCCAATGCACGATTTGGTTGAATATGGGGTTGTGGACGGAGTGGTGGCCCGGATAAATTTTGTGCAAGCCAATCAGGTAGTATGGGCTGTAGGTGTCGGCATATTCTGCTACCTCCAACCGATGTTCGAGGTTGGTGTCGTTGTAGAAATCCTGTGTTTTGAGGATGTTGCCACAATCATCCACGGTGAAAACGGTCTTGTCGTTGCCGCCTTCCAGCCACGTTTTTTCCAAGAAGCCCTGGGCGTTCCACTCAAAATGATTGATGGAGCTCCAATTTTGCAAGGTGCCGTCCACAGCGTAGTAGGAGGTTTGGAATTTCACGACTTGCCCATTTTGGTAGTGATAATGGGTCTCGCTGGCTATGTTCTGTGGTTTGCCCCAGTAATAGACAAGTCTTTTGTCCACCTCTCCGGTGGGGGCGTAGAGAATTTTCACGGCGATATTGTCTGAAAAGATGCTGTCCACGCGATTTTGGGCATCGAAAAAGTATTCCGCCGTTCTGACATCGGGCGATAGGTTTGTGCCCCAATAGTAGAGGGTGGTCACTGTTTTTTTGAGGCGCTTGGAAAACTGCTGCTGGAGGCAAGTATCCTGCACTTTTTGCGGCTCGGCAGGGATGTTTTCTTTTTGACAGGCAACCGCCCACATCAGGAGGCAAATGGCAAAAGGCAAGATTTTTTCGTTCATGGCAGAGGATGTTTGTAGAGAAAAAACGTGTTGGCAAAGTTAAATGTCTGTCGCGCGGCAAACGACGCGGGCAGCGTTTTTTTTTGCAAAAACGCCCAAAATAGCGTGCGCCTCTCGAATCCTCGTTTGGCGGCAAAACTCAACGCGAAACTTTTGGCACAAAACCTTGCGGCAGGTTTCGGGAAGTCGCATCACGCTCCATCCTCCATCTTTTCCAAAAAATATCGAATCAAGTCGGTGGTCGTCACGATGCCGACCACTGCGCCGCCATCCACGACGGGCAGGGCGTGAAACTCGCGGTTGGCGAGCATTTCGGCAGCCTCGCGCACGGTGAAGTCGGGCATGATGACCTCCGGGTTCGATTTCATGACGTGGCGGATGCCGAGCATCCTGAAAATCGCCACGTCCGCCTCGGCCTCCAAAGCGCCGAAATGGTCCGAAAAACTCAGGCGCATCAAATCGGTCAGGCTAAGGATGCCGACCAACTTGCCTTTCTTCGTGACGGGCAAATGGCGGATGTGATGTTGTTGCATGAGGGTCTGTGCCCTTTCGAGCGGTTCGTGGATTTCGACGGTGACCACGTTGCGGGTCATCAGGTTGGCGATAGGTTCGTTCTTCATATTTCGTGTTTTTGCAAAAGTCAGCCGCCCCCCGCTTCTTTGAGAATGACGCTCGTCAGCCGCGATGGTAATTTTGGCGATATTTGAGCCGACTATGAAAACACGATTTTCTCGCTCCCTTTTTTACTGTTGTCTGCTAATAGGCCTCGTGACTGCCTCGACTGGCTTTCTTGACTCATCAGGTGGCTTGCCACCCGACAAAGCACCGTCGCCGTCAGCGCCCCTCGCGCCGCCACAATGGGAACTGGTGCTGACAGAATCGGAGTGGCTGGGGCCAAACATCATCCGCATACCTTTCACCCTGACTGGCACGCTCATCACCGTGCGGGCACGGGTAGATACCGTGGAGGGCAATTTTTTCTTCGATACGGGTGCCAGTGGCCTCCTGCTCAACTATCGGTATTTTGGGCAAGGACGAGGCGCTTTGCTGACGGACGGCGGCGGCGTGACAGGCAAGGTGCGGGTGCTGGGCGCGTCGCGGGTGGACACGTTTCAACTCGACAACCTCTTGCAAGCCAATGTGGGAGCGGAGTTGATAGACTTTACGCACATCGAAAATGCCAAGCGGATAGATTTGGTCGGCTTGATTGGCTATGCGGTTTTTCAGGATTTTGAGGTACTGTTCGACTACGAGGCTTCGCTGTTGGTGCTGATTCGCACAAACAACAACGGCGACCCGCTGGAGCCGCTGCCCCGCTGGGAATACCAACCGCTGGGCAATGCGCCCATCAAGACAGAGGGGCACGTCGCCGCCGTTTGGCTCAAATTCGGCTCCAAGCAGGAAAAACTCTTTGCGCTGGATTCCGGCGCAGAACAAAACCTATTGAGCACCGCCGCCGGAAAGCGTTTTTTGAAAGAAAATTTTGAAATAAGAAAACGGGTGAAGCTGCGTGGCACGGGCAACCAAAGCATAGAGGTGCTGAGCGGCGTGCTGCAAAATGCCCAATTGGACACTTTTCAATGGCGCCCCATGGCCACCTTGCTGACCAACATGAGCGAAATCAACGCCGCTTACCAAATCAACGTGGATGGTATGCTCGGCTATGAGTTTTTGTCGCAACGCCCCACCAGCATCAATTACCGAAAACGACGCTTGACTTTTTATGCGAAGGTGCGTCCATAGGCAATCATCCCACTATATCAGTGTCAAAATGCACAATATGCGATTTAATACATTGGCAAATGCCCCGTGTGTCTTCCCGCGGCAGGCTTGGAAGGCTTCGGGTATGAGAAAAAGCGTGGCGGTATGCCTGTTCGCAACAATCTCCTGCTTGGCGACGGCACAGATTGATACCGCCAAAAGCAAATACGGCACTTATTATTTTGAAGGCGAGGATGTCGTGTTCGAGTTCGACCGACGTGCCTACGAGGCTGCCGTCCGCGCTTCCGACAGCACGGGGATTGATTTTGCCGACCTCAATATCTTGGAAGTGGCCGTCACGGGGGCATTCAACAACTGGTCGAAAGAAGGCTGGACGATGCAGCGCGTGGACGAATATCGCTACCGGCTGCGCAAAAACCTCAAAGACTTCAAAGACGCGCCCAATTGGCAGTTCAAGTTTCTCATCAACGGGACACATTGGGTGGCTCCCGACTCTATTTTGAAAAAACAGGGCATCATCGGTTGGTACGACATCAAAAACCCGAATGCGCCCGCTCCCCCTTCTGGCGACACGGGCAATGTGTCGTTCAAACTAAAAGGCTACACAAAAAACAAAAAAGTCATCCTGACGGGCACTTTCAACAATTGGGACGAGGAGGCCATCCAAATGAAGCGCGTGGCCGATGGCTGGGAAATGCACCTGACATTAGCACCGGGTGTGTACGAGTATAAATTCATTGTGGATGGAAAATGGATGGAAGACCCCGCCAACCCTGAAAAAAGACGCAATCAGTACAGTACACTCAACTCTGTTTTGCGCGTCACCAAAATGGTGCGGTTCGAACTGCAAGGATTCGACGATGCGCGGCAGGTGATACTCTCCGGCAATTTTAATGATTGGGATATAAATGCCCTAAAAATGCGCAGGACGGAACTGGGCTGGAAAATCGAAATCCCGCTCGTGGGCGGCAAGCACCTCTATAAATTCATCGTGGACGGCAAATGGATGCTCGACCCCGCCAACCCGCGCACCGAAACGACCTGGGACGGCTTTGAAAACTCGGTGCTTTTTGTGCGGTGATGCTTTTCTTTTTTGGGGGGGGGGGGGGGGGGGGGGGGGGGGGGGGGGGGGGGGGGGGGGGGGGGGGGGGGG